>JABHHG010000204.1 GCA_018671635.1 Fidelibacterota bacterium
AATTCTTTTATTGCATCAATTGTATATTGATCTTGCCAAGCATCATGAACATTTGTAATCCCCCGACTTGAAGCAGTATTGGCCGCAATTTTTATCCAACGCTTCACATCTGAAAATGAATCTTCAGGTTGAACATCCCATATTTTATTCATGGCATTATCAAGTAATATACAATTATTAATAATTTTTCCACCATCTGGAGATGTGAGATTATTTATATCATATCCACCTAATTTTAATGCCGCATCATTCACCCACATAGAATGCCCATCAATACGCGTCAGCATTACAGGATGATTTTGAATTTTATTTAATAATGCTTTATTGGGGAATTCTTGGCTGGGCCATCGGGTTTGATCCCACCCAAATCCGGTAATCCATTCACCCTTTGGAAGCTCATTGGACTTTGCCATCACCATTTCAGCAATTTGTTGCGCTGATTTAACTCCTTTTAATTGGAGTTGATCAAGTCGTTTCCCAAAGTTTTTTAGATGAAAATGTGAATCGGTAAACCCGGGAATCAATGTTGCACCCTTAAGGTCAATAGTTTCAATATTGGATTGAGGCTCATCAATATTTACAATTTTACCATTTTGAATGGTAATTGATGTGGCCTTTGGATAATGGGTATCTACCGTAATAATATTGCCATTAATGAGATTATAATATTGTAGCATGATTAAATTTAAATGGTTTCATATACATAAATTAAAAGGATTTCATGAAAATTATCGATTTTAGAAGTGATACTGTAACATTACCCACAGATGAAATGCGTCAATCAATGTTTGACGCGAAAGTGGGTGACGATGTACTTGAAGAAGATCCAACCATCCAAAAATTAGAACAACATGCAGCACAATTATTGGGTAAAGCGGCAGGATTATTTGTTCCCAGTGGTACCATGGGAAATCTTATATCATTTTTGGTTCATTGCCCACGTGGAACAGAAGCCCTTTTGGGAGATAAATCTCATACATTCATATATGAGGCTGGGGGAATTTCTGCATTTGGGGGAATCCACTCTCATCAACTCTCAAATAATGATGACGGTACAATAGAGATAGAGCATATTAAATCTGCGGTACGAAATGATAATGTTCATTTCCCGCGAACGTCACTTATCTCATTAGAGAATACCCATAATATGTGTTTTGGAACGCCCATAGATGCTGATTATATAACATCTATTTCAGATATCGCACAAGAAAACGGATTGCAAGTTCATATTGATGGTGCACGAATATTCAATGCAGCGGTTGCGTTAAACGTTGATGTGAAGGAATTAGTAGCAAGTGCAGATTCAGTGACTTTTTGCCTATCAAAGGGTTTGACGGCTCCTGTTGGGTCGGTACTTTGTGGTGATAAAGATTTTATTCATGAGGCTCGCCGTATGCGAAAAGCCTTAGGTGGAGGCATGCGTCAAGCTGGGATTATTGCAGCAGCAGGATTAGTTTCATTAGATAAAATGATTCCCCAGTTAAAGATTGATCATGATAATGCAAAACGATTAGCTGATGGTATTTCAACCATTTCAGGACTATCTGTAAATACTGAAAGAGTCCATACAAATATCTTATACTTTAGTGTTGATGATTCTATTATGAAGGGTTCTGAGTTGGTTCAGAAAATGGGTCAGCATAAAGTGAAATTCTTTGAGGTGAGTCCAAACCGTTTTCGTCTAGTAACTCATTCGAATATTTCTTTAGAGAATGTGAATACCACCCTTGAATTATTTGATACAATTCTCCATTAATAAATCAGCATATATGTGTAAATTTTCACTTCTATTTACCTAAAAATTCAGGAAATGCAATGGCTAAAGGTGTAACTCCAAAAAGCGAAGACTACTCAAAATGGTACACAGACGTAATTACCAAAGCCGAATTGGCAGACTATGGACCCGTAAAAGGAACTATGGTTATTCGTCCATATGGTTATGGTATTTGGGAGAGTATTCGCGATGCATTTGATAAAAGGTTCAAAGATACCGGGCATGTAAATGCATATTTTCCCTTATTTATTCCCAAATCATTCTTATCAAAAGAAGCTGAGCATATTGAAGGTTTTGCAAAGGAATGTGCGGTTGTAACGCACACACGTTTAAAGTCTACTGAAGATGGCAAAGGGATTGAAGTTGATCCAGCATCAAAATTAGAAGAAGAAATTATTGTTCGTCCAACATCTGAAACAGTGATTTGGTCCATGTATAAAAAATGGATTAATTCTTATCGTGACCTACCCATTTTGATTAACCAATGGGCGAATGTGGTCCGGTGGGAAATGCGTACGAGATTATTTTTACGAACATCAGAATTTCTATGGCAAGAGGGTCATACTGCCCACGCAACCGAAGCCGAAGCTCGTGAAGAAACAGATCGGATGCTGGAAGTTTATCGTGAAGTTTTAGAAGACGTATTGGCCGTTCCGGTATTGACGGGGAAGAAATCAGAATCTGAAAAATTTGCAGGTGCAATTGATACCCTGTGTATTGAAGCTATGAAGGGAGATAAAAAAGCCCTCCAAGCGGGAACCTCACATTATTTGGGTCAAAATTTTGCTAAAGCATTTGAAGTAAAATTTCAAAATGAAGAAAATAAAGAAGACTATGTATATGCCACCAGTTGGGGCGTGAGTACTCGTCTTGTGGGTGCGTTAATTATGGTTCATGGTGATGATAAAGGTTTACGTTTACCGCCGAAAGTAGCCCCAATTCAAGTAGTGGTTATCCCCATTGTTCGTAAAGATGATGATTCCAGTGAATTAATGGATTATTTACATCCACTTATTTCAAAATTAAAAGATTCAGGTGTTCGTGTGCATGTTGATGATCGTCCTAAAATGTCCCCAGGATTTAAGTTTAATGAATGGGAAATGAAAGGCGTTCCTATTAGATTAGAGGTGGGAGCTCGTGATATGGAAAATGGTGAGGTATTTACTGCACGACGAGATACGGGAGAAAAGTTTGGGTTAACCTTAGATGCAGCAAGTGTTAAAATTCCAGAATTATTAGATGAAATACAAAATTCATTATTTAATCAAGCATTAGAATTTAGAGCAGAAAATACACACACTGCATCCACATGGGATGAGTTTAAGTCTATTGTTGAAAAAGGTGGATTTATAAAATGTGGTTGGGATGGCACGGCTGAAACAGAGAATAAAATTAAGGCTGAAACCAAAGCCACCATTCGATGTATACCGTTCGATGAAGACCCCTCTGGGATAAATTGTATTTTTTCCGGAAATGCAGCGAAACATCAGGTTGTTTTTTCTAAGGCATATTAGCGGTAATGATTGTTTCCACAGATGCAATCGTGTTGCGTACTGTCAATTATAGCGAAACAAGTATAATTGTAACGCTCTTCTCAAAAGAGTCTGGGAAAATTACCCTCATGGCAAAGGGGGCTAGAAAGCCAAAAAGTCCATTTTCAGCACAACTTGAGCCCATGAATATTCTCAATCTCAATTACTTTCACAAAGATGGACGGAATATTCAGTTGCTTAAAAATTCTTCATTTATTGAGAATTCATTGAGCATTCGTGAACGATTTGATTCGCTTAATTATGGATTAACCATTATTGAAGTATTAGATAAGTTGATTCATGAAAATGATATTGATCCAATAATTTATAGACTGAGTATCAAAACCCTTTCTGCGCTAAAAAATTCTTCAGCAAATTACGATATTATGTTTTCATTTTTTCTTTTACAATTATCCATTCGTTTGGGATTTATGCCTGAACTCAATCAATGCTGTAATTGTTCTAATATCTTAGAATCGGCAAAATTTGATGAACACCGAGGTGAGCTAATATGTGAAAACTGTGTTCATAGTGGAGAAATCAATTTTTCACCGGGAACAATTAAATTGTTGCAGGCATTATTAAAGACACATATTGATAGCTTACATTCGCTAAAATATGAAGAACAAAATTTAAAAGAATTAGATTCCTTTCTTGATTACTATTCAAAATTTCACCTTGAAGGGATGACAAAAGTAAAATCATTAAAAATCTTAAGAGAATTGGTACATGGGTAACACAGAATTTTTCGATTCAAATAACTATGAATTTAACAAGGGTAGTAAAAAAGGTGTTTATCTTATCCATGGATTCACAAGTTCTACGTATGAATTCTTAGATTTAGCAAAATTTTTATCTGAAAATGGATTTTATGTACGATTAGATAATTTACCCGGTCACGGCACCACTGTTGATGATTGTAATGCCACAAAATATACTGAATGGATTAACCACGTGGAGCGAGGAGTTGCAGAAGTGGCCTCGGAGTGCGATGAGGTACATGTAATTAGTCTCAGTATGGGTGCGATATTAGGCTTGCATTTAGCTACGGTGTTTCCACTATCCAGTTTGGTGGAGGCTGCAGTTGTATTTCAATTTAAAGATGAGTTTAGTGTTAGAGTTCTTGTACCACTATTAAATTGGTTGATCACAAAACAGGATAAATTTGTTCAGTATAAAAAAGAGGGTGGTAAAAAATTAAAATACTTTGGGTATACTGAATATCCCATGAAAGCATTGAATGAGATGCGAAAGCTGACGAATGACGTTCGCCCTCGATTATCTAAAGTGAAATGCCCCACAATGCTAGTTCATACAAGACCCGACTTAACTTCAATTTTTGAAAATTACCATATTGTTAAAAATAGTATTTCATCACAAAAGCAAACTGATTTAATACTTGAAAAATCCACACATAATCTTTTTGCTGAGGGTATTGAGCAAGCCTTTATCTTTGAGCAGGTACTTATTTTTTTGAATGAGAATTCTTCAATTTAATGAGATATCAATACACCAGTTCAGGTTTTAGAAATAATTTTGGCAATGGTTCTTCATTGATTCCTTCTGCTGTAAAGATACTACTTATTATTAATACGCTTGTATTTTTGATGGTTGAAATCTCAGGAATGCAATTTGAGTTATTCTATTCAAATTTTGGATTAGTACCTGGAAAGGTATGGTCATCTTTTATGATATGGCAACCCATTACATATCTATTTCTTCATGGTGGGTTCATTCATCTATTGTTCAATATGTTTGTATTATGGATGTTCGGAAAAGATCTCGAACATAATTGGGGATTTATACCATTTTTAAAATATTATTTTGCATGTGGTATTGGGGCAGGTATAGTAACATCCATTTTTGGATGGGGGTCCTTTACTCCCGTGATTGGGGCCAGTGGCGCAATATATGGTTTGTTATTAGCTTATGGCCTTAACTATCCCAATCGGCTTGTTTATTTGTATGGGATTGTCCCCATAAAAGTAAAATTTATGGTGATTGGAATGGGTGTGATTGCATTTTTTGCATCCATGACATCAACTAATTCTACAGTGAGCCACATTACCCATATTGCTGGAATGGTAGTTGGGTTGGTATATTTACAATCTAATATAAATTTTAAACATTTCAAACTATGGTTAATCGATAGAAAAATAAATAGTTTGAATGTTAAGATATCTAAACGTGAGAATTCGGACCATCAACTCCAAAAAAAAGTTGATAAAATATTAGAAAAATTAAATACTGATGGTTGGGATGGATTGACAGAAGCGGAGCAAGAAGTACTCCACACAGCCAGCAAAACGTATAGCCGGGATCGGCCACCAAATTAATTTAATTAGACATTAAATTTAAAAAATATAATGTCACCATCAATTACAGTGTAATTTTTCCCCTCTTGTCTAATTTTCCCGGCCTCTTTTAATTTAGGCTCAGAGCCATATTTTATCAACTCATTATAATGATATATTTCGGCTTTAATAAATCCACGTTGAAAATCGGAGTGAATTACACCAGCTGCTTCTGGAGCCGTAAATCCATTTTTGATTGTCCATGCTCGAACTTCTTTTTCCCCTGCGGTAAAATAAGTTTCTAATCCCAAGAGTTCATATGCAGAACGTATCAGCTTATTGAGTCCAGGCTCTGAAAGATTATATTCTGCTAAAAACATTTCTCGATCTTCAGCTTCCATGCCAGAAATTTCCATTTCAATATAGCCACATAATCTAATGGCTTTATTATTTTGGGCTTCAGCCATTTCAAATACTTGTTTCGCAAAATCACTGCGATCTTCGGAGGCGATTTCCTTCTCATCAACATTAGTAACATACAAAACGGGTTTCATGGTGAGAAGTGATAATGGTTTTACTAATTCACATTGTTCTTTTTCAAGTTGAATATTTCTCGCCAACATTCCATCATTCATCAATGGTAGTATTTTTTCAAGTACCGTTAATTCGGCTTTGGCTTCTTTGTCGCCAGATTTGGCTTTTTTAGAAGTTTTCTGAATCCGTTTTTCTACAGAATCAATATCCCGAATCAAAAGTTCTGTTTCAATAACTTCAATATCTCTTAAGGGATCAATTGAACCTTCAACATGGGTAATATTATCATCTTCAAAGCATCGAACAACCTGTATGATTGCATCAACATTTCGAATATGGGACAAAAACTGATTGCCTAAACCCTCGCCCTTACTTGCGCCACGAACAAGTCCAGCAATATCCACAAATTCTATGGCAGCTGGTATAGTTTTCTGAGTTTTCACAATGGATGAAATTTTATCTAAACGAATATCAGGGACTGCAACAATTCCCATATTGGGGTCAATGGTACAAAAAGGGTAATTTTCTGCTGGAATTCCCGATTCTGTGAGTGCATTAAATATTGTGGATTTACCAACATTGGGCAATCCTACTATTCCTACTTGTAAAGCCATAGGTAAAATTACAGATGTTTCATAATGTAGTACCTTATTGAATAATCGAAATATAATAATATTTCATTGGGTAGAAGATTTATGACTTTATAAATTTGAGACTATGACAAATTAGCGAAAGGGTATCTAATGTCAGATTGGGCAGTAATATTAGGGGCATCAAGTGGAATTGGTGCGGCATGTGCAAAAGAACTTGCCAGCAAAGGTATGAATATTTTTGGAGTTTACCTTCGGAAACCAAAAGATCATATTCAAGCGCTCAGCGAAGAATTAGAATCTTATGGTGTAAAAGTAGTATTTAAAAAAATGAGTGCTACCAATGAAGAAAAACGAAAAGATGCTATTGATGAATTGAAATCCCTTGGTGATATAAGAGTGAAAGTTTTTGTTCATTCATTAGCCTTTGGCGCATTGAAGCCAGTTTTTGATTCAGAACTTAAAAATACATTAAATCAAAAAAATATTGAGATGACCTTAGATGTGATGGCAAATAGTCTAATTTATTGGGCACAAGATTTATATAATGGAAGACTTCTTAAAAAAGGTAGTCAAGTTTTTGGAATGACTAGTTCAGGTGGTCATCGTCAGTGGAAAGCCTATGGTGCTATTTCAATGGCAAAGGCAGGCTTGGAATCCGCTTCTCGGCAATTAGCTTTTGAATTAGCGCCTTTCGGTATTGCTTCTAATACGATTCAAGCGGGAGTAACTGACACGCCTGCGCTCCGAAAGATTCCTAATAATGAATCCATGATAGAAAAGAGTCTTTCTGTGAATCCAAGCGGTAGATTAACATTACCTGAAGATGTCGCCCATATAGTTTCAATGGTGGGTCGTTCAGAAGAATCGTGGCTTACTGGAAATAATATTAGAGTCGATGGTGGAGAAGATATAACAGGATAACCTGATATTATTAATAATTGATTATAAAAAAAGCCCTGAATAATATTCAAGGCTTTTTTTATAAGTATAATTTTTTACAAAGATTTATCTTGAATTAAATCCAAGACTCGCCTATTCTCAGAGGAGGGTACCAGCTCAAAGGCAGACCTCGCTTCACGCTCTGCATCTGTAAACCATTCTTTCTTTGCATATGCAACAGCCAAATTATGATGTGCTTGTGAAAGCAACTGTACCTGATCATAATCTAAACTTCTAGAATCTTTTGGAAACATATGTACAACTTGGTTGAATTCCAAGATAGCCTTATCTACAAGATTCCATTCATAGTATTGGATACCTCGCTCCATCGTTAAATCAGCGTTATTTTTGCAACCAATGGTTAGCAATAATAATAATAATATAGTTAATTGCTTCATAAAATTCCTATAAATGGGTATTTTCTTGTGTATAGTACACCATACAATTTCTGAGTCTTTAAGAGAAAAATCAAGTAAATTTTTTTTAAAAGTCTATTTCTGCAAACTTTAACTAATTAGAGCGATTTGACTACATCTCTTATTGCCTCAGCAATATTGTCAATTTGCCACGCTTGTATTGTTAAGGCTGGTGCAACACGTACCGTACTATGATGCGTTTCTTTTGCATAAACACCACGATTAAGTAGTTCAACAGAAACGGTATGACCATCAAGATGCGGTGAATCATGCATCTCAAATGCAGTGAGTAAACCACGCCCACGATTCTCTTTAATTTTATCTGGAAATTCAGCTTTAATATCATCAAAATGATTCATCAGTTGTGCCCCTCTTGTTCGGGCGCATTCTGCTAAATTGTCATCAATCATTACTTTTATTGCATAAACAGATGCCACAGATGCTAATGGATACCCACCGAAAGTAGAGCCTTCAGAACCCGGAGTTAAAATATCAATAACATCGTCACGTCCAGCTACAAAAGAAACGGGAAGCACGCCACCACCCGCAGCTTTACCACAACCCATTAAATCAGGTTTTACACCAAACAATTGATGGGCAAAATTTGCACCGGTTCGTGCAAATCCAGTTTGAACTTCATCCATAGCTAATAAAATATTATGATCATCACAGAGAGCACGAACTTTAGTCCAATAATCATTGTCGGGTACAATAACACCTGCTTCACCTTGAATAGGCTCAGCCAAGTAAGATGCAATGCGCTCCCCCTTTGCCTTGAAAAGAGTTTCAAGGGCTTCAATATCATTGAATGGAACTAACTCAATCCCCGATAAAAATGGACCAAACCCTTCTCGTGCAACCGAGTCATCAGACATGGAAACGGCTGTAATTGATCGACCATGGAAATTTCCCTTAGCGGCTACAACAATGGCTTCGTTTTCAGGGATTCCTTTTACTTTATATCCCCACCTGCGAGAAAGTTTGAACATGAGTTCAGGCGCTTCAACACCTGCAACTTTTGGTACGATTCTATCCATTTCTGTAACTGCAGTTGCAGCCATCAAAAATGCACTCATATATTTATGTCGAATTGACCGAGGAACTGTGGGAAGTTTTTCTTTAGTAAGGTGAGTAACAATGGCATCCACAATAGTTTGATTTAACTGCCCCTGATTTACCGCAGAGTAGCAACAAAGACCATCCATTAATTCTTCTTCAATATATGCATTTACATCATTTGGGTCAGGCTTTCTACAAATTAATGTGGAAGAATCTTGCACATGAGACACCACTACATTTTCAAGTGGGCTATAATTTCGTCCCCCCATTTTCTTTTCGATATCTTCATGGCCTTGTGGAGAAAGGTCTCCAATTCGAGTACCGTTTACAGTGAGGTCATCACCATATCCTGAAATATTTACATTTGCCATTTTATGCTCCGATTTAGGGTAAATTTTTGTTGAAATTGTACATGTAAATTTATCACATTAATTGATAGTGTTTCATCAATTTGCTTGCTCATTTTATCGGTTATTGAATTGAAATTATAAAATAAAAAGGGTGAAAATCATGGCGTTTCATTCATTTCATTTAAAATGAATGCCCATGTTTCAGCAATTTCTCGAATCACTTGATTGGTGGGTTTTCCTGCACCGTGGCCAGATTTACCGTGTACCCGCAATAGCATGGGATTCCCTTTTCCATTTTTTGCTTGTAATTCTGCGGCGAGTTTATATGAATGTGATGGTACCACACGGTCGTCATGGTCACCGGTTGATATGATAATTGAGGGATAATCAACATCTGTTTTTACATTATGAACAGGAGAATATTCAATGAGTGTCTGAAATTGTGCTTCATCTTCAGAACTACCGTATTCTGGTACCCATGCCCATCCAATTGTAAATTTATGAAATCGAAGCATATCAGTAACGGGCACACTACAATCCACAACTGAAAACAAATTGGGTCGCTGTAACATGCATGCAGAAACCAGAAGCCCACCATTACTACCGCCACCAATTGCTAATTTTTCAGAGGAGGTGTAACCCGTTTCAATGAGAAATTCTCCCGCAGCAATAAAATCATCGAATACATTCTGCTTCCGATCTAACATTCCCGCTTCATGCCAATCTTCACCATATTCACCACCCCCACGGATTGCCGGCAATGCAAGCACGCCACCCAGTTCTAACCATGTTAAGCGTGAAACTGAAAAATAGGGTGTAACGCTACCGTTAAAGCCGCCGTAACCATAAAGGTAAGTTGGATTTTGACCATCTAATTTCAAATCTGATTTATGGACGATAAACATGGGAATTAGGGTACCATCTTTACTTTCATAAAATTCACGTTTCAGGGTAAAGTTAGATGCATGAAAAGGTAGATTCGGGCCCCAATATAGTTTTGATTGAAGATTTTTCAGGTTTAATGAAAAAATAGAAGTGGGATATAGAAAAGATGAAAAATCATAAAATATTTTAGTATCATCCCATTGTGATGAAAAACCAACAGAACCCATATCCGGAAGTTGAATATCAGAAATAAAGGTACCGTCTAAATTAAAAATTTTCACTTCATCGATCAGGTCTTTTTTAAAAGTAGTTAATATTTGATTACGATTAACAATTCTTGCCCCAGAAAGAATATCACCCGATTCTGGAATAACATCCGCCCATGTAGAAAAATCAGAATTTAACAAATCGAATTTCATCACCCGCCCGTTGGGCGACTCAAATCGAGTAAACACATAAAATTCACGTCCAACATTATGGATTAGTTTGAAATCACCTTTCCATTCGTTTACGATGGGGAGGAATTTATCGTTTGATCCGAAGTCACGATAGAATAACAGGGTATGATCATTTGCCCCTGACCAAGCCCCCAAAATTTGATATTTTTCATCATTAGTGACCCACGAAGAAAATCCATAATCGGGGTTGTCTGGATCTTCATAAACCAATTCATCTTCGCTTTGGGAGGTGGCAAGACGGTGTAAATAGAGTTTGTTGTTCTGATTTTGGGTTTCAAACTCATCGCCTTTAAGTTCAGGATAACGACCGTAATAAAAACCACTACCATCAGGAAGCCAAGATGCTTTGGAAAATTTAATCCACTTTAAATGGTCATCATAGTGATTTCCAGAAACCACATCCTTCACATAATATTCATCCCAATCACTACCACTTTGAGAGATTCCATAGGCCAATGATTTTCCGTCTTTACTCACACTCACCATTGAGAGGGATTTTGAACCATCTCCACTGAATGAATTAGGGTCTAACAAGACTTTGGCATCCCCATCAATTCCATCCTTATAATATAAAATGGAATGATTTTGCAGGCCCGTATTATGGTAATAAAAATATCGATCTTTACGATGAAATGGCCTGCCCATTCGCTCATAGTCCCACTTAGATTTCAATAAATCTTCAATTTTATCTGTAAAGGGAATTTTATCTAAATATTCTTGTGTCACATCTTGTTGTGAATGAGCCCAATTGAGGACCTCTTCTGAGTCTAAATCTTCAAGCCATCTATATGGATCTGATACGTTGGTACCAAAATAATTATCAATTTGATTTACAGTGCGCGTAAACGGATAATCAATTGTTTTTTCTTTTGGTGTGCATGACATAACTAAAAACCCCATAATAAAAAGCCATAATGTTTGATTGAATTTTTTAGGCATTTTCGTTGCGTAATAATTCAGTTATTAAAAATGCCAATTCAAGACTTTGTTCATTGTTTAAGCGAGGGTCGCATGCGGTTTCGTATCGCTCTTTCAGATCATTGTCACTAATTTCTTGAGCCCCACCTAAGCATTCTGTAACATTATCACCAGTGAGTTCAAAATGTACCCCTCCAGGAATTGTACCTAATTTTTGATGGATAGCAAAGAATTGCTGAATTTCATCTAAAATAGTATTGAAATGCCGTGTTTTAAACCCATTTTCGGTTTTGTATGTGTTGCCATGCATGGGGTCACAAATCCATAATAAATTTAATTTTTCAGATGTCGCCCGTTTAACAAGTTGAGGGAGATAATCATTTATTTTTTCCGCGCCCATTCTTGAAATTATAGTCAATCTTCCAAACTCATTTTCTGGATTCAATTTTTGGGCCAATGCCACCAATTCATCAGGGGTAAGCGATGGGCCAGCTTTTATTCCGATTGGATTTTTGACGCCAGATAAAAATTCTACATGTGCCCCATCAATTTGGCGAGTACGATTCCCAATCCATAAAAAGTGAGCGGAGCAATCATACCAATCTCCAGAGATGGAATCTTTTCGGGTAAGGGCTTGTTCATATCCGAGCAACAATGCTTCATGGGATGTGTATAATTCGGCCATCCGCAAAGATGCATATTTATCGGAAGAGATTCCCACCGCATTCATAAATTTTAATGCATCATCAATACTGGTTGCAATTTTTTGATATTTTTTACCTTGTGGCGAAGTGGCAATAAATTCTTGATTCCATAAGTGAACTTTATTTAAATCTGCAAAACCACCCAACGTAAATGCACGGAGTAAATTTAAGGTAGCAGCAGATTGGTTATACGTTCTCAATAACCGTTTGGGATTTGGTTGGCGTGAAATATCAGAAAATTCTAATTCATTTACTGCATCCCCTCGATATGAAGGAAATGTCTTTTCACCTCTGGTTTCTGTATCAGAACTTCTGGGTTTTGCAAATTGACCTGCAATTCGGCCTACTTTAATAACATTGCAAGAGGCACCATAAGTGAGCACTACAGACATTTGTAGAAGTATTTTTAACTTATCGCGAATGGAGTCTGCTTTAAAATCATTAAAGGTTTCAGCACAGTCACCACCCTGAATTAAGAATCCATTTCCTTGTGTAGCATCTGCCAAATGCTGTTTTAGGGTTCTTACTTCCCCTGCAAATACAAGGGGTGGATATGAAGAAATTTCAGTATTTACTTTTTGAACTAAATCTTCATCCGTCCAATTCGGTTGTTGATCTGCGACAAATTTCTTCCAAGATTCTAATGTCCATTCAGTTGACATTTAATTCTCCTGCTTCCATTCTTTACATGAATATGTTTTTAATTGTAATGCATGAAGCTCTTTTGTGAGTACATCAGAAACGGTGGCATATACCATTTGATGTCTTTTTACTAAAGATTTACCTTCAAATTCATTTGAAATTACCACCGCACTAAAATGGTCACCGGTCCCCTTTGTATCCAAAACTTGTACTTGTGAGCCGACTAATCCGCTTTCGATTCGTTGTTTTACACTTTCTTCCGTCATGAAATGCCTAATTTTAAGGTTGTTAAATTAGAACGGAACTTCAATCTCCTCCAAGCATAGGTTATGAAATTAGATTTATGGGCTTTTGAAAGATAAAACTAAAGGGGGTAATTTTTCCTTCCAGCATTTATGAACAATCTACGAATAATTATAATAAGTATTTTTGCATGCGGACTTCTGGCGGTTGATTCCCCGGATGTCATATCCATTGAAAACTTAAAAGTTCAAGCAAATATATTAGCCGATAATAGGGATGTAAATATTGCCCTTACCGTTTATCTGAATATTCTTGAACAAGAAGAGTCCATCTACGAACCCTTTGATGTGAAATTAGCCCATACCCTTAATCGAATTGGGGAATTATATATTTCAATTGGAGAAGAAGGTTTATCTCAAGTTTACATCCAACGTGCTATTACTATTTACGAATATGAAATTATTGAAACTCAGCGGGCAGTTCGGGGTTCGTTGTCAAATCTGTTAAAAAGTCAAATCACATTGGGAGATTCAATTGAAGCCAATGTAACTAAATCACGACTTATTGCATTTGAGGAATTAGATAATCCATATTTGGTGAAAGGATTAACGGTTCATGAGGATGATGAAGATTTTTCTGAAGAGGATTCAGCCATTGAGCTCATTGATTTAGGATTCACGTACATGGATAGAGGGCTTTATTCTCAAGCAGCAGAAAATTTTTCTAATGCATTATTACTTCAATCATCAAATTTAGATTTAGACTATTTCGAAGACTTCATCGTCTATGATACATTACAACAAAATGAGTTAATTGCAGCATTCCATGAAATAGAATCGAGAGACTCTTTACTAACGGGAGCCAACTTTTACCTTTCATTAATTCACAGTGATAGAGGTGACTCTACTATTGCAAGCGCATTCATAAATAAATATATAGTAGCTAATCCTACAGATTATAGGGGTGAACAATTATTAGCATCCTATCTATTCAATGATGAAAATTGGTTTGATGCATTATCTCATTATCAACGGGTGATATGGAGAAATCCAGAAATTGTAGATGCTCATTTTGGTGTGGGAAATTGCCTATTAAATAGAGAGTCTTTCGATGATGCAATTAACGCATACGATAAAGTTTTAAGTTTAGACCCCTATCATCATCAAGCATATTATTATTCTGGATTTGCACATATTGCATTAGAAAAATATGCCGATGCCATTCCCATGTTTACAAAAGCATTGATGCTTGACCCCGATAATGAGGTCACCTATTATTATTTGGGTTTGGCATATCATAAAACGAACAATCAAACACGTGCTTTAGAGGCTTTGAATCGAACGGTAAAACTTAATCCTGAAAACGGATTTGCACAATATTTGCTGGGGAGTATTTACGAAGATATTTTAGAAGTTGAAAAAGCCATTGAGTCATATACTTCTGCCCGAAAATTTGCCCCTGAAATTTTAGACGTTCACTATAAATTAGGGATGCTTCTTTATAGAACAGACTACTTAAAGTCTGCTATGGAGCCATTACGTGAATATATTATTCTTCAACCAGACAGTATAAATGTGCTTAAGGTTTTAGGGCATATTTTTATAGACCAGAAACGATATCCCGAGGCCATCAATACGTATGAGCGATTATTAAAAACGATTCCCGAAGAACCTAATTATCATTTGGCAATTGCTGAATCATACTGGAGTTTAAAAGAATATCAAAATGCTAAGTCTTCATATGAGTATGTATTAGACATGAATGAGGAGAACGTAGATATTCTGTATCGATTGGGAATTATTTCTATGGAGGATAATGATTATATCTCCGCAATCGAGTATTTTAATGATGCAATAAATTGTGATGACCCCACCATCAACATGTATTATCAGCTGGGTGTTGCTTATGGAAGCATGAATAATTTTATGCAAGCAGCATTAGCATTTCAAGATGCATTATCCTTATCACCCGATGACCATGAGATTAAGTACCAGCTTGCCATTGCGTATAAAGAAATGGGGGCACATTCAGCTACCATAGAATTACTCATTGATTTTGTAAATCTATACCCTGAAGATCCCATTGCCTATTTTATATTGGGCCAATCTTATTTTGCCATCCAAAATTATGCCAATTCAAAATTAGCATTTGAAAAGTCTTTCGAAATTAATGCCAATGACTATCGAACTTTATACTATTTAGGCCTATGTAGTTTTGGATTAAGTGAATTTAGGGAGGCTGCAAAATCGCTGAAAAAAGCTTTGAAAATAAATCCTGATGACGCCAAAAGTCACTATCAATTAGCACTTACCTATTTGCAATTAAATAAGGTGAGAGAAGCCCGAAAAAAATTGAATATTTTGTACATGCTTGATATGAGTATGTATGATTCTTTGAATACCCACATCAATAATAAGTAGAATTAATTTGAATAATTAAGGGATTTTATCACCCTTAATCCGTAAACTTCCCACTATTTATTTTTCTATATTTAATAGTTTTGTTGAATTTTAGGAGTAGTTAATGAAATATCTAATTCCACCCAGTGAAGGAAAAGCTAAGATTAAGCCACAAGAAATTATTTTTGCGGATACAAATTTTAAATTTTCTCAACATGTTAATCAAGTTGTTCGCCTATTAAGCCTAATTGATGATGAAGATCTTCGCTCTGTTTATGGTACAAAGCCTGAAAAAGCATTGACTTTCCATCGTCAGAATCAGGATATTTTCAAAAGCAGATGTGCCCCTGCCATTGAACGCTATACCGGTGTAGTTTATGAGCATATTGATTGGGAATCTCTGGATGATAAGTCAAAAAAGTTTATGGATGATAACGTCTATATTTTTAGTGGACTATTTGGATTGTTAACGCCCAAAACATTGATTCCAGATTATAAATTAAAAATGAATGTATTATCACTGCAACACCATTGGAATCCAGTTTTAACGGAAGCTTTAAAAGATGAAGTGATTATTGATCTTTTACCCCAAGTTCACCGAAAAGCATATAAAGCAAATGACAGTGTAACGACGGTTGATTTTATGGTGATTAATAAAGGTAAAAAAACGGCTGCGGGACATTTTGGAAAAGCAGTTAAGGGTAAGTTTATTCGCTATATTGCCCAAAACAAAATAGTCTCTACAGATGATTTTGGTGGGTTTGAATACGAAGGATTCAAGTGGGATGGAGAATCATTTGTAAAAGAAGAAAAATAAATTAGATGTCTCAGTTTTGAGGCATCAGTTTTTTTTGGAACATTTTAATCATTAATAAATTAGTCAAGTCTTTAATAAGGAGAGTACTCTTTGATTCAAGTAAAAAATCTATCTAAAAATTATGGTGATGTAAAGGCTGTAAAATCCATTAATTTTGAAATTAATGATGGTGAAATTGTCGGTTTTTTAGGCGCAAATGGTGCGGGAAAATCCACAACTTTAAAAATGATTACGGGCTATTTAACCCCAACCGATGGTGATGTGATTGTAAATGGATTAGACATCCAAGAACATCAATTAGAAGTACAAAAACAAATTGGCTATCTTCCAGAATTGAACCCATTATATGGTGAAATGAAGGTATATGATTTACTTGAATTCACGGCAAATATTCGTGGAATTAAAGGTAAAAAATTCAGGGAGGCATTGGTTCGCGTTTTAGAACAATGTAGCTTGAAGGGTGTAATCCACAAACAAATTTCAGATTGTTCTAAAGGATACAAGCAACGTATCGGTTTAGCATGTGCCATGATTCATGACCCTAAAATTTTAATTTTAGATGAACCCGTTACTGGCCTTGACCCCAATCAGATTGTGGAGATACGAGAGCTTATCAAATCTTTGGGAAAAGAAAAGTTAGTGCTTATGTCCAGCCATATTCTGCAAGAAATTCAATTGACTGTGGATCGCATCATCATTATCAATAATGGTGAAATTGTAGCTGATGGAACTAATGAAGAATTAATGGCCGGATTTATGGGCAATACTCAACTCTCCGTAGAACTGAAAAATTGTACCAATGAAGGTATTGATGAATTAGTGGCAACTATACCTGGATTAACCTTAAATAGTGTTGATCAAAAAAATGGCTCACATTTTGCTTCATTCGAATATGCGAAAGATGAAGACCCGCGAGAATCACTTTTCAATCATGCGGTAAAATCAAATTGGGTGATTACTGAAATGACATCTCATACCGCAGGACTTGAATCCATTTTTAGAACACTCACCATGGAGGAAAAATAATGTTGACTAATATTAACATCATTTTCAAAAAAGAACTGAAGTCATATTTCAATACTCCAATGGCATATATTTTCTTGGTGGTATTTGCTATAGTAACCGGTTATTTTTTCACAAATACCTTCTTTTTATTCAATCAATCAAACATGCGTGCATTATTCAATATTGTGCCATTGGTATATCTATTCTTTATTCCGGCCATCACCATGGGACTCATTGCCCGTGAGAAAAATATTGGCACCATGGAGGTCATATCTACACTTCCCATTAAGGATGTTGAATTTGTAGTGGGCAAATTTTTATCTGCATTGAGTTTGATTGCGTTGGGATTAGCATTCACCTTAATTCACTTTTTCACATTAATGAATGTGGGTACAAATATTGATTACGGTGCAGTATTCACTGGCTATCTTGGTTTACTCATGTTGGGTGCGGTCTATGCGTCGGTAGGCACATTCGCCAGCAGTGTGACAGATAATCAAGTGATTGCATTCATCATATCGGTGTTTATAGTATTGGTATTTTTTCTCATGGATAAAATGCTCCATTTCATGCCCGTTTCCATTGCGGGACTAATTCAATATATTAGCGTTGATTATCATCTCTCTAATATTTCTCGAGGGGTCATTGATTCACGAAATATTATTTATTTTGCATCCCTAATTGGATTATTTCTATTTACCACGGTGCGAGTCCTTGAAATCAGAAAGTGGAGATAACCATGCATATTAATTCTAAGAAAAACTTCATTGTTTATAGTATCGTTCTTTTTGCTGTGTTAATCGTGTTTAATATGATTTCACGGAATATGTTCTTCAGGTGGGATCTTACTGATAACAAAATGTATTCATTGTCAGAATCCAGTAAATCAGTGGTGAGTAAGATTGATGACTTGATGACATTGAAAGTATATTTTTCTAATAACCTCCCTGGAGAGTACGGCAATAACCGCCGATATCTTCAAGATATTTTAGAAGAATATGCTGCCTATTCAGATGGTAATTTAACCTTTGAATTTTATGAGCCTGAAACGGATGACGACCTTCAAGCGGATGCACAAAAATCGGGCATCCAACCCGTACAACTTCAAGTGATTGAAAATGATAAAGTTGAAGTGAAACGAGTGTATATGGGCTTAGTTTTCATGTATGAAGATGCTCGAGAAGTGATTCCCGTTATTCAGACCACCACCGGATTAGAGTACGAAATTACCACCAATATTAAAAAATTAGTGGATAGCAATAAGGCATCCATTGCAATCGCCAGTACTTCAACCCAAATTGCAGCCAATGAGAATATTGTACAAATTTTGAGACAGCGATTTAATGTTCGAAATATCACTTTAGATTCAGTAGTTCCATCAGATATCTCTACGGTTTTATTAAATGGAGTCTCAGATTCACTCACTATTGATGAACGTCAAAACTTGGAGTCTTATGTGGCAAGTGGAGGCAATTTAATTATTGCTCAAAATCGTTTAAATGTGGATATCCAAACCCAACAGGCCACTCCAATTACATCAGATATTTTTGAGTTTTTGAGTAATTATGGTTTCCAAATTGAAGAAAATTTGGTTTTAGATAAAGTATGTGGAAAAGTAAATGTTCAGCAAAATATGGGTATATTCAGAATGGCAGTTCCTATGGATTATCCATTCCTTCCCATCATTCAAAATTTTAATGAAGATGAGGCGGTGGTGAGTGGACTTGAAGGATTACGCACTATGTTCCCCAGTGAAATTATTTTGGATTCACTCCATAATACATCAGTATTATTTAGTAGTTCAGATAAATCCACAACCATTTCAGAGTTTTATAATTTGAATCCCGACCCTAAAGTGAACCCAGTATTTACTCAGTTAAAAGAAAAGGGTAAAATTTTGGCGGCACGTTCAGAAGTATTAAATGATGTATCGGGTCAAGTGGGTCAAGTAATTTTAGTTTCAGATTCAAAATTCTTCGCTGATAATGGTGGCGGGGCATCCCCAGAAAATCATATTTTTATGTTAAATGCCATTGACTTTTTATTGGGAGATAGTGAACTCATTTCATTACGATCTCGTGAAATCACCAACCGCCCCCTTGAAGAAATTGAGGACGATGCCAAGGTAAAATGGAAATGGGCTAACATCCTATTACCATCATTATTTATTGTGGGATTTGGATTTATTCGATTACGTGGTGAGAAAAATCGTGCCACAATATTAGAGGAGTTATATGACTAAGAACCTTAAAATTGCATTAATATTATTGGTCGTGTTGGCAGGGGTTTATTTTTTAAACCAACGTGGACAATCGCAATACAGTAGTCAATCATCACAATTGTTTTCTGTGAACGCAGAGAGTGTGAGTCGATTTTTAATTCAGAATAAAACAGATGCTATTGAGCTTTCTCGTGAAGATTCACTATGGGTTATTTCGGGGAATGATACTTTAGTCGTGAAGTCGCAATCTATTGATAATTTCTTAGAGAAGGTACTAATTGTGGAAACCGGAACGCTGGTTTCTAAGAATCCTGAGAAGTGGTCAAAATATTCTGTGGATGATTCTACTGGTACACATTTGGCGTTAATTGATGCTGAAGGAAATACTATGGAATATGTAGTATTTGGACGCTCTAAATCTGATTATGCACGAAATTATGTTCGGACACATAAAAATCCACAAGTGCATTTAACCAATACCAGCATATTGCATTATTTGAGTACATCTCCTACCTATTGGGGAAAAGCACCTAAGCCTGAGATAGAATCACCCCCAGTAGAAGATGTGATTATAGAATAACAAAGAGCCACACTTCCTCCGGTATGGCTCTTTTTCGAAAACAAACAACAAGTTTAACAACAGTATAAAATTATAGCATCTACACAGATTTAATTGTGACCTTAATCAAAAAAATAGTTTCCCCCTTTTAGCTAAACTTACGAAAATTATTTCAGTATGAGCGTCAGGATTTTTCCTCGGTTGCAACATCTAATTTTCCATCTTATCACCACACTTTGAGCAGGGCAATCTTTCTGGAAAATATGGGACATAAGCAATAGAATCATCATAGAGTGCCCAAATGCTTGTACCAGGGATTTTTCGTTTATTTCCACATTTATTACATTCAGCACTATTGCAAAGACAACTAATAGCAAGCCACATTGGTTCATGTAGTTCAGTTGATTTTTTATAAAACTCACCGTCCCAACAAAAACATTTTTCACACAAATACATATTAGTATGCTCTGGATGAGATAGTCTTACTTCTACTTTCTTTTTCATGATTTCTCCTATTAAAGGAGATTGGAGAGGACGCAGTTATGCCTAAGGTATTTAGCATATCTTTTACGTGGTTGCAAGCCTCTCAAATCTCCACGGTTTTCAGTTATTTTTAACTACCGAAAACAAAAAATGCACCAAAAAATGGTGCACTTCCATTTCGGTTTAGCAATTGTTTTATGTCGCTGCAAGTTGACTTAAATGACGACTCTGTAATTTAGATACTTTATTCTAACTATTCTAAAAATATTTACATACGCCCGTACATGTTACTCAATACAGAATAGACGTAGGATAAACTTCATATATGGAAGGACGTTATAAGGACGTTATTCGCAGGTATTTATGAGATTGTTGCCTTCA
>JABHHG010000166.1 GCA_018671635.1 Fidelibacterota bacterium
CATCTTGAATTTGAAAGGCTCTACCAATCAAACGGCCATACTCACGAATTTTAACTACATCATCATCATTAGCCCCCACAGATATTGCACCCAATTCTGCAGAAAGGCCAATTAAATATCCTGTTTTTAAATCAATCATGTGGATGTATTCATCCAGTGTCACATTATCACGAGATTCAAATTCTTTATCATATGCTTGGCCTTCACACACAGCTTGTAATCCATCAATAAAACTGGTCATAAGTTTTTCACTAAATTGAGGTGATTTTTGAATCATCTTTAATGCCAAAGATAGCATGGCATCACCCGATAAAATTGCAGTCCCTACATCCCATTTATGATGAACAGTGGGCTTTCCGTGACGAATATTATCTTCATCCATAATATCATCGTGAACTAATGTGAAATTATGAAGAATCTCTACTGCCAAAGCTGCTGGCATTGACTCTGATTTTGTACCACCAAAAGACTCCGCTGTGAAAAGAGTCAATATGGGCCTAACTCTTTTCCCTTTTCCAGATAAAACATAATTGATTGGTTCAACTAATGATTCAGGTCCAATATTATAAACTGTAAGTAATTGAGCATTTATTTCATCTCTATACTCTGAAATGAGCTGATCAAACCCCAATGGCTACTTCTCCAAACTCTTTAAGTTTACCTAAAACTAAATCTTGAATCTCTTCCATTCTGGCTTGAGTCTGGGCTTCAAATCGGCATACTAAAACAGGCTGTGTATTAGATGCTCTCACCAATCCCCAACCATCTCCAAATTGAATTCGAACTCCATCAACCGTTATACAATCATATTTTTCAGTAAAATATGCGGTAGCTTTTTCTGCTATCTCAAACTTCTCAATATCATCCTTACATTCCATTCGGAGTTCAGGAGTAGAATAATAAATGGGAATTTCAGCAGTATATTCTGATAACTTTTTATCTCCACGTGAAATCAACTGTGCCAATCGCAGTGCTACATAGACCGCATCATCAAAGCCATAAAAATCATCTGCAAAGAAAATATGCCCACTCATCTCGCCCGCAAAATTAACATTCAATTCTCTCATTTTATCTTTGATGAGCGAATGACCTGTTTTCCACATAACGGGCGTACCGCCATAACGATGTATCATATCCTCCAATGCTTGAGAACATTTCACATCAAAGACGATAGCATCACCTTCATTCTTTATGATTTCAGGCAAAAATATTGCAATCAAATCATCAGCACGAATAATTTTACCTTTTTCATCCACAGCTACCACACGATCCGCATCCCCATCAAATGCCACTCCAAAATCATATCCACCTTTTTGAACTTCAGCGATAAGGTCGATTAAATTATGATCTTCTGTGGGGTCAGGATGATGATTAGGGAAACTACCATCAACATCACAAAATAGCTCTGTCACCTCCATTTCCAATTCTCTAAAAATAGTTGGCGCCGTTATACAACCGGCCGCATTTCCGCAGTCAATAGCTACTTTTAATGGTCGGTCTAATGAAATTTTTGATCGAAGCATATCCATATAAGTGGGGAGAATATCATTTTTTTCTAGGTGGCCTTCGCCTATCTCAAAATCTGAAGTATCTATTAATTCTTTTAAGTCTTGAATTTGCTCACTATGAAATGCTTTTTGATTGAGAGAAATTTTAAATCCGTTAAACTCTGGTGGATTATGACTACCGGTAATTTGAACCGCACCATCTACATCTAGCTTATACATTGAATAATAATTTGCAGGGGTAGGTAAAATCCCCAAATCAATTACGGTGATGCCTGTTTCCATTAAACCTTTAGTGAGATTATCTATAAGTCCAGGCGTTGTTGGGCGAATATCACCACTCACCGCCACCGTTTTACCACCACCTCGTACAACATAAGTACCGAATGCTCGCCCTAAATTTTGGACTACATCATCGGTAAAATCCGTTGCGACTACACCACGGATATCATACTTTCTAAATATAAACTCGTTCATTCGTTCCTTTGATAAATATCACCTAAAACAACGTGGGATTTCGCCCCCGTCACGGACGGCATATTTGCAGTTAAGTTTTTTAGTCTACATCCCCCAATCACCGCCATTAGTAAGGCTTCTTTTGTGTCGGGATCAATGTCCATTTCAGTCGAATCCATAACCTTTAATTGTGTATACCTTTTTAAATCTTCCATAATAATGGGATGATGTACCCCACCACCACTTACAATTAATGTTGAATTTTCAGGGGTAAAATTACGGAGTTTTAAAATGTTCTCATATATAGATTTTGCAGTAAATGCCACAAAAGTTCGAAGTATATTTTCTGGAGGATACATATCCCAATCCCCTACTATTTTTTTTACAAATTTTTCACCGAATTCATCCCTTCCTGTGGATTTTGGATATTCTTTTTTTACAAAGGGATGCTTCATCATTTCAGCCAACAATGGTTCAA
>JABHHG010000106.1 GCA_018671635.1 Fidelibacterota bacterium
AGTTTTTTTAAACGAAGTTTATTTCTTCTATGTTTTTGTCCTACTAACTTTGATTTTTTATACATCTTCTTTCCTTTTGTTATATTTTTTCGTCGGAACGAGAGGATTTGAACCTCCGGCCCCTTGACCCCCAGTCAAGTGCGCTACCGGACTACGCCACATCCCGAAGGGTAAATTTACGGAGTATATGAGATTCCATTATATCTCTTTTTTGTACGATTCAATGGTTTTGATAATTTCATTCAATCCGTTTCGTAAATTTTTTAATGTTTTTAAATCTAATTCATTTGGTGACTTTGTGATTTGAACAATCTTTTCTGACGTGACTGAGTCTTCTTGTCTATCTTTAAGATATTGTCGGGCACCTTTAATGGTAAATTTTCGTTTGTAAAGTAATGTTTGAATTTCAGTGATAAGATCTAAATCGTGACTTTTGTATGTTCTGTTTCCCGCACGGTTTTTTGATGGTCTCAGCTGAGAAAATTCGGTTTCCCAGTAGCGTAGTACATATTGTTTTAGGCCGGTAATCTCACTTACTTCACCAATTGAATAGTATAATTTTTTTATGATCCTTGCTTCCATATTCATCCCAATTCTGTATTTTTATACATTAAAGTATTACTTTAACTTAATGTAAATAAATTATTTATTCAAAGTACTTCTTTAACTGCAACCGTCAAAGTTGAGCATTTATGTATAATCAATTCCTTAACTGCCTCTAATTTTGAATTATTTAATTTTCTAAATATGGAATTCTCTCCATCGATAGAATACACAGAATGGCGTGGAATCATTGTATTGTCAGCCTGAAAATTAAATCCATGTTGATAGTATATCTTTTTATATCCACGATCAAGTATTAAATCTTTTATATGATTATTCCATCGAGAGAATGGTGGTGTGATAGATGTAACTTTTTTTTGGATGATATCTTCTAATATCTGCTTTGATAGATCTAATTCAATTTTCAGTTTCTCATATGACAATGATGTGAAAGCAGTATGAGTTAATCCGTGACTGCCTATCTCCCACCCATTATCCGACAAAATTTTAATTTGACTGGCATCTAAATGCTTGGCTTTGTTGATGGATGCAAAAGTCACATCCCAATCATTCATTTTTCCAATATAACCTACAACCGGAAATACGTGTCCAATAAAGCCATGCTTTTGCATAAGTGTGAATGCGATGTTAAATACAGACTCATATCCATCATCAAATAAAATTTCATATTCTGGATTAGATGAAAAACCCATCTCATTTAAAATTTTAAGATGGGTCTCAAATTTAGCACTTGAAATTCTGTTAAGTCCGATATGGATTCCAGAACCAAGTTGATGATATGCAAGAAGTTTACTTATAAGCTTAACATATTGCCACTTTTGGTTCAGTATAATCCAAACCAAATGCATCCGCAACCCCTTGGTGAGTTACCTTACCTTTATATATATTCAATCCCTTCAGAAGCGCTTTATCTGCTAAGAGTGCACCTTGATATCCTTTATTAGCAATCGATCGAATATAGGGATATGTAGTATTAGATAATGCAATAGTGGAGGTATAAGGAACTGCACCTGGCATATTGGCCACACAATAGTGGATAATTCCATCTACGTCATAAGTAGGGTCTTTATGTGTGGTGGGGCGACATGTTTCAACACATCCACCTTGATCAACAGCCACATCAATAATAACAGACCGTTCTGGCATAAGTGCCAACATTTCTCTCGTTACTAAATTGGGTGCTTTTGCTCCAACTACCAATACGGCACCAATTAGCAGATCAGTTGTGGGAAGTAAATCTAAAATGGTATGTCTGTTAGAGTAAAGTGTAAAAACATTGGATGGCATAATGTCATCTAAATATTTTAATCTATCGGCACTGACATCAAGGATATTAACCTTCGCGCCTAACCCTGCAGCTAATTTGGCTGCATTCATGCCAACAATACCGCCCCCTAAAACAGTAACTGTAGCTGGCTCAACGCCGGGAACCCCACTTAAAAGCTTACCTCTACCCCCCATGCTGGCCTCAAGACATTTAGCCCCATTTTGCACAGCCATTCGTCCAGCCACTTCACTCATAGGAATCAATAATGGTAATTTCCCATTATCTGATTGAACGGTTTCGTATGCGATTGCAATGGAGGTTGTATCAATAATACTATCAGTTAGTTCTTTATCTGCAGCAAAGTGAAAATAGGTAAATACTATTTGATTGGGCTTAATCATCTCAACTTCATTAGGTTGAGGCTCTTTCACCTTTACAATCATATCTGACTTTACAAATATTGCTTTTGCCGTGGATTCAATTTGAGCGCCAGCAGCGGAATAATCTTCATCAGAAAATCCGCTACCTTTGCCTGCATTTGTTTCTACAATTACGGTATGACCATTTTTGCACAGGTCTTCTACTCCAAATGGAATAAGAGATACTCTATTCTCATTATTCTTTATCTCTTTGGGTATACCGATAATCATGAGCTTGAATCCTTAACTGTGTGAGCCTTCAGGCTTTGAATCACGTGGAGGTCGCTCCATAAGTGCCTTCATACTGAAGTTTAATCGGCCACGGTCATCAATTTCCATCAATTTAACCTTAACCATCTCACCTTCTTTAACCACATCAGTTACTTTTTCAACACGATTCCAGTTTAATGATGAAATATGAACAAGACCTTCTTTACCTGGTGCAATTTTCACAAAGCAACCAAAGTCCATAATTTTAACAACTTCAGCATCATACGTTGCACCCGCTTCAGGTTTCATGTTATATGAATTGATTAATGCAACTACATAGTCAATCTTTTCTTGGTCTTGACCAAGAATAACACAAAGACCATCTTCTTCAACATTCACATCACATTCATAGTCAGCTTGAACGGCTTTAATATTCTTACCGCCTGGCCCAATGAAGTCACCAATTCTATCAACAGGAAGCGATGCTTTACCAATCTTCGGTGCGTGCACAGAAAGCGTTGGTCTTACTGAAGGCACAGCTTCTTCCATTACATCAAGGATGTGTAAACGAGCTTCTTTTGCTTGTTGAAGTGCATTTTTCATTAATTCGATGGGTAATCCATTAATCTTAAGGTCCATTTGAATTGCAGAAATACCATCTCGAGTTCCTGCAACTTTAAAGTCCATATCACCAAGGTGATCTTCAGTCCCTAAAATATCAGTCAAAATAGCATAATTATCTTCGTCTTCCATGATTAAGCCCATTGCAACACCTGCAACAGGATTTTTAATTGGAACACCAGCATCCATCAATGCAATAATACCACCACAAACGGTTGCCATAGAAGAAGAACCATTTGATTCTAATACTTCAGATACAACTCGGATAGTATATGGGAAATCATCAAAGCTAGGTAGAACGCCTCTAATTGCACGCTCTGCTAAGTTTCCATGTCCCACTTCTCTACGAGATAAACTAAATCGCATTCTTGCTTCCCCAACACAAAATGATGGAAAATTATAATGCAACATATTTCGCTTATAGGTTAAACCTTCGATATTATCAAGCATTTGCTCATCACGTTTACCGCCCAATGTAATAGTTGCAAGTGCTTGAGTTTCACCTCTAGTAAATAGTGAGGAACCATGTACTCTTGGTAATAATGCAGTATCAATTGCAATATCTCTTACCGTAGTAAGATTTCTGCCATCAGCACGTTTACCCGCAAGCGTGCGCTTACGCAGATCAGCAGTTATTTGATCATCAATATAAGATGAAATGGCTCTCCCGTCATCCGCATAATCATCACCCATTTCTTCTATAATGCTACTCTTAAATGATCGGATATCTTCATATCGATCAAACTTCACTTTAGGGTCATTTAATGGAGAAATTTTTCCATCGATGAATTTATCTACAGCTTCATTTAAAGTAACATTAACTTCAGGTTCAACTACAACACGTTTTGCTACGCCGCATTCAGCAACAAGTTCATTTTGTAATTTAATGATATCTTTTATTACTTCGAATGCATATTGAATGGCTGACAGAAAATCTTCTTCAGAAATAAAATCAGCTTCACCTTCAACCATAACAATAGAATCAGAGGTACCTGAAACTATTATTTCCATATCGCTGTCTTCAGCTTTTGAGTTTTCAGGATTTACTATAAATTTCCCATCGATTCTACCTACACGTACTGTGGCTACAGGCCCAGCCCAAGGAATATCAGAAATGGCCAATGCTGCAGAAGCAGCAATAGTGCCCAAGGTATCACCCGGATTTTCTTCATCATATGAAAGTACATTAATCGCAATTTGGGTTTCAGCATGAAATCCCTTAGGGAATAATGGCCGTAGAGGTCTGTCAGTTAAACGACAGGCAATAATTTCTTTTTCAGAAGGTCTTGCTTCACGTTTGAAAAACCCACCAGGAATACGTCCTGCTGCATAAAATTTTTCACGATACTCAACCGATAGAGGCATAAATCCGCGATCTTCACCTGCTTCTTTATTTGCTGTTGCAGTTGCCAGTAATACGGTTTCACCATATGTGAGTAAAATTGATCCACTTGCTTGCTTTGCCATTCTGCCCGTCTCAAGTGTGAGCGTACGACCAGATAGTTCCATTGTTTTTCTTATCATTTTATTTTCTCGATTCTTTTCTTTTATTTTCTA
>JABHHG010000165.1 GCA_018671635.1 Fidelibacterota bacterium
TAATTTATTTACATTAATACGTGTAATTAATAATTTTAAAATCCTATTTTACCCTATCATTTTTTAACATTGAAAGGCAATACAATGTACATCAAAAGAAGTAATCGTCTATATCACTTATTTCTCATTTTTATCAGTTTTGGTATATCCCAAATTGGGAATTCAGAAAATTGTGAAATGGTACAACTAAGTTACATAAAATCTGATTATGCCATTGGTGCTCTAAAGGCATTGGGGCATAATGTAATTGAGTTTGAAAGTGTTCAAGGTGAAACTGAAACAGAATTTTCATTCTCACCAACTAGTATTCTAGATGAGAGCAAATTGACTATTATTAAAATGCCTGAAAATAACTCCGTTTCATTGAGTAGTTTATCTCCCGGTTATAATGAAGATGAAGAAGGAGGTGAAAGCATTGCCGCTTCTCTAGGTGGATCATCATTCTCGAATACCTCTTCAGGTGAGCCCTTACAACGGTTAATGGTATGCTATCCTCCTCAAAAATTTGAATTATTTTCACAATTTTATCAATTTCTTAAAAATGAAATTGATGTTGCTGCTGACCAAATTCTTATTGAAGCTTTAGTCATTGAGATTGATAGTGAAAGGCTGAACGAATTTGATTTAGGCTTTTCAAATTACTCAAAACCAACTAGCAATAATGAACAATATTTTTCAACAGCAAGTAACCGGAGCACTGATGGTTCCCCTAATTTCATACTTCAACATTCTATAGGAAGTTTTTTTGATGAGAGTGGCGATCCAGTAAGAGGTTTTTTTGATGAAGATGGAATTGCAATAAGCAAACTTTTTGATATCAACTTGAAAGCATTATTAAGTTCAAAATCTGCTGAAATTTTATCTAAACCATCTGTACTTGTGCTCGATGGGAGGCAAGCACGGATTCAAGTGGGACGACAAATACCAATTACACGTACAATTTCAGGAAATGGTTTTTCCGAATCTGATATTGAATATATACCCGTTGGTATTATTTTAAATATAAAACCTCGTATAAGTGAGGATAGACGTAATGTGACCATGCAAGTTGAAACTATCATTACTGAAGTTGATGCTCAATCTTCACATCAGAATGTTGCCAGTGCACCCACTATAAATAACCGAAGGGTTGAATCATTTATTCGTGTAGCTAATAATACTCCATTCATTGTTGGCGGTCTTATAAGTGATAATAAGTCTGATGCTCAAGGTAGAATTCCTCTACTCTCCAAAATTCCATTTTTAGGAAAGCTCTTTACTTCTTTCAGTATTCAGCACGCAAAGAAAGAGGTTATTGTAGTGATTACACCCCATGTAATTTCAGAAGCAAACAATCGGTATAGCCATGTTATTCCCAAAGATTCAAAAATGTTTGATTCAGCAGGAAATAGACTATTTCCCAACAGCTATCGAATAAAGGAATCTGATATTTTTGATTTAAATTTTATCACATCACATCAAAAAATTGATGCTATTATTAAACTGAGTCATAAGTATGGTGACAAATTAAACCAAGCTGAACGCACCTACATTCAAAGTGGTGGTATTCCGGGAGAAGATGTATTGGTGAGAAGAATGCTTTATAATATCATTGAGAATGAGAATTATTTTTCATATCTAAACCCTGAAAAAGTCATCTATTTTGATATGGAAAATGATGGGAGTGTAGAATTTTTATCTACATATAACGATGCTTATATGAATCCTAATGATAGCAATGCAATCTTAATAGAATACAATCCTACACTATATAATAATCAAGACCAATTTATACGTCCAGCTGCTACCGTGAGTAACGTAGAACTCCCCAACATACCTTATAAAGATGCCCTAAGAGGCTATAATGAACCTTCAACCGGAAAGTATGGGATTCTACTTTCTACTTCTAAAAATCGCAAGCGATTACTTGAAATCCTTATTTTGAAAGAAGTATTATCTATGAATCCAGATTTGAAGTTACAAATCAACACGTTTAAGGCTGGGGTAGAAATTCAATTTCCTGCACCTGAAACCCTAGAGAAGAATACCTATGTGATTGACCCAGAAATAGCCAAATACTTCTATGAAATTAATGATTATTACTCAGAATTTCAACTTCAATTCAATGATGTCTATTCAAAATTAGAAGGTCATTAATTAATTAGCATAAAGTTTTTGTGTCGTTTCTCTTAATCGCTGAGTTAAAATTTTAATAATACCTGTCATTACTTCATTTTGATTGGAAAGAATTTGCGAGAAATCACGCTGGTTTATTTTAAATAGAATACAATCTTGGTTAGCAGTTGCATCTGCGGAACGGGGTTCGCCATCTAAAATTGCCATTTCACCAAAACATGCACCCTCACTCATTTCAACAATTGTTTTACTCCCTCGA
>JABHHG010000089.1 GCA_018671635.1 Fidelibacterota bacterium
CTTCGATTGAATCTCCATTACTATCATCAAATTTTGAGTTAATTGTCATCTTTCTTATTCCTACAAACGGTATTAACTCCATAGTATCATCTTTGAGAACTGATTTATAAAACTCAACTCCAAAGCCGTTCCCAATTTCAGATAATTTAGAATCTGATTCATCTAATAGTTCAGAATTGAATGACATGGATTTATAAAATCCGCGTAATGCAATATTGACTGGTAATAATTCTTTTATATGGTAACCACCTTCAAAAGAATATTCACTTCCATCCATATAATTTTCAAAACCTATATCATTTTTTATTTTAAAATCTGATTTTCCATATTCAATCCCAAGTTCTAATGTACCATTAAAAATGTAGCTTCCAGCCACAGAAATAGATGTTGTTGTGTGTACCACCACTGAATTTTCAGCATCATACGAGTCTAATGAATCATACGAAGCTAATATTCCAACATAATCATTATAATCACTTACATACATTGCTTGTGAATATACAATTGATGTTATTACCATAACTGGAATAAAATGTATTAGTCTCATTTTTGCCTTTCAATTGCAATTTATCAGTTTTTGAGTTTCTCCCAAAACTAACTTATTTATAACTTGAAAATTTACGACTATCTTTTATCATAACAAGTAAAAATAGTTTTTTAGCGAGGACATAAAACGTGTCTATACATGTAATACCACACACACTCCAGTGTGTCTGCTAGAATTTGAGTTCTAATCTTGTTCAGATTATTCAGTTTGACTTTTGTGAATTTCTTTTTAGAACACGCCTTTTAGTATTAATAGTTATTTTCAGCTAACCAATTTTTAGAAGGAATATTGCCAAGTTCAGCAGCACGTCTTGTATACTTTAAACACATATCCATATCATCACGGTCATAATAATAATTCCCAAGAGAACGAAGAGCCTCGGTGTTTTTTGGATTAACTTCAATTGCGACCATTAAATTATAATAGGCAAGTTCAGATTCCCCCATAGCAAAATACACAAGTGCAAGATTATTGTAAGCTCTATCAAGAGTGGAATCTAGATGAATAACTTCATTTAAGATCAATATAGCATCTAAATTTTTCCCAGAAATAGCAAATATAGTTCCATAATTAAGAAGAACACTTGGGTTATTGGTGCTATTAAATAAATCGCAAATTAATATAAGGGTACTATTTTCATCAAGCATTGGTTGATATTCTTGATTACTCTTTATTAGCTCCTTTAAGAAGTCCATATCATCGCAAACAAGTTCAAGACGACCATTTCCAATAAAACAATCTGCTATATTTTCTGAAATACGCTCACTTAATGTATTGAAGTGATTTCCAAAACTTACAGATATTAGTAGCGAGATTAATAATGGGAAGATTTTTGCTTTCATATATAGAATCCTTTGATTTCACTATATACGTAGAGCTAATATTTTTGTTTCATTAGTATTGATAGAAATAAAAGATCACATTAACCGATAGAATTGCGTGTTTATAAGGATAACTTAAAAAGAGGTTAAGCATAATCGATTGTAAACCGGTACCAGTCTCTCTAAGTTCAAGCGAGTATAGTTATTTAGTTGCTGGGAACACGTCCATTTGAAGACTAACAAAACTATAGAAGTTTAAGATAGTTAGTTTGTATATAATCTGTGTGTGTCTTTCCTAGAAATTTACACACTTTTGAGGTATCATTCTACATCGGGAATATATCAATATGTAACGAATAAATATACTTAAAGATTCCAAAAAAAATTATTATAGAATGCGAATGCGATAGATACTTTGTTGGGTACCCGCTTGAAATTAGGGCTATGGGGGGTCAATCTAGGTTGAGAGATAGTTTTTTGAGGTTTGGGTTGCTTGATTTGATTGAGAGTAGCTAGTTTCTTGGGACGCCATTGGGACATAATTTGTCCCATGGGACGCTTTTTTAACAATAACCACTCAATGGTACCAAAAACAAAAAACCCTTAATATCTCGTCGATAAAAAGGGTTTCTCTTCTGTAGCGGGAATAGGATTTGAACCTATGACCTTCGGGTTATGAGCCCGACGAGCTACCAGACTGCTCCATCCCGCGTCTGATTTGCTGTCTCTGACAGCCTCTAAAATTACAGCTATAATTTCATTGTGACAAAAATATTTTTTACCTTTTTACAGATAATTTTCCATTACTTTTCTCAAATAGAAATTTATCAAATTCTACATTACCACCTTCATCTAATTGAATTGTAGATTCAATAGACACACCAAACACTTGATTTATAATTCTACCATCAAATTTATCCACTACAATATCCACAATATTGGAATGCTCATAGCCATGTTCAACCGATACTAGCATAGTTGGCTTCCACAGATTTTTATCAATATTCAATAAGGCAGCTTCTACTCCAGCGCCATATGCATTTATCAATCCAGGAATACCCAATTTACTTCCCCCAAAATAGCGAACCACATACACTGCCGTATTTATAATGTTGTGCCGTTTAATACTATTTAAAATGGGTGGGCCTGAACTGCCTCGAGGCTCTCCATCATCAGACATATATTCATTTAACTGTCCATTTGAATATAAACGATACGCTGAGCATACATGGCATGCTTTGGGGTGTGCTGACTTATAATCTTGGAGGTTGATTTTGTATGTATCCAAAGATTCTATGGGATGTACAAAAGCGAAAAACTTTGAACCTTTATCTCGAAACTCACCTGTACTCACCGTGGCAATGGTGAAGTAGTTCATTTTATCAATGTGAATTTTCGCGTAAAAATTTTATTATCTAAAATTACATCCATTAGATATATACCCGATGCCAAATGGGTTGGTAAAATTGGATACAGTGGCACCTCATGTCGACCTTGTGAAAGTGATGGCATGGATGTACGTAACACTTCCAGGCCCAATAAATTGTAAATAATTATTTGGGGAATTATACTTTTCTCAATATCCAATATGAGCATGACCGCATCACCAGCATAGATGGGATTGGGGTAGATTGAAACTAGTTTATAGGGGCACGAATCAACCCCTGTTTCTCCACCAACACAATCACCACATCCATCAATAAATGCTTCTCCTCCCCATACAGCATAACAATCTTGAATACAATCATTCAAGGGGTCTAAGTCACAAACACCACATTCATCTATTTGGGCAATCACACCATTATTATTCCATTGTCCATCACAACCCTGTACACATGATTCGTCGCCTTCAGGTACACAATCTCCACAAGAATTAAACCATGCCCCTCCTCCAAAAACATTCATACAATCGACAGGGCATTCTAATAATTGTGTTTCACCCCCAACACATTCTTCACAGCCATCTATATATGCTTCACCATTCAAATCACCATTGCAATCAGTGCAAGTAGAATTATCACCGCCACATACACCACATAAATCTATGACGGCCTCTTCACTCACACCATCATTACAAAACTGTAAGCTGGCTTCAACCTGAACAACAATATTGCTAGAGTAATCATCCCCAATATATAAAAATTGGATCTTATCTAAATTATAAATTTCTTGTATATTGAAATCAATTTGAAGATTAGTATCTATAAAATATTCATTTTGTGATGCCTTTAATGAAAGCACATTACTTAAATAATTAGTACCACTTTGCAGCATATTTAACTGAATTACCAAATCATCTCTGGATTCTATTGATATTATTTGAACCGATTTATTATCAACAGAAATATTGAATTGTTCATCATCTTCTGAATCCATAAAGGTAGAATTGAATGGCGGTGTGGTACATAACTCATTGCCTTGATCAATATAATAAAACATATCATTATCCATATCGGTAAAGATATCATTAAACATATTACGAGATACAAAGCCTAACCACGCTTCTTGAAAACTACTCTCAAATGAATCTTGCAGAATGCCATTTAGAATCTCATAGGGAGAGTTTGCATTACTGATATTCTCCCAAATCTCCCGCATAATGGTGCTCTCTTTTTCAGTGGTAATATCTTCAAATTGAGTCGAAAGATAATGGCCAAATAATGCCAAACTATATCCATCTGTTTGGTCCCAACTCTGTTGAGGGTTATTAAAAAAATCGTTGAGCCAATATAGATAATCATCACCATCGGGAACAATAATATCTTCTATCCATGTAGAGGTGAGTTCGTAGAAAAACTGATCGCTCATAGATTGGGTTTCTTTATACGCACGTTGAATAGCATGGAAGAATTCATGGGCTACCGTTAATCGCATTACTTGGATTCCCGTGGTGTAAAATCCGCTGGCATAATCATTATCAATTTTGATGTATGACTTTCCCCCACCTTCATGCACATTCACGCCATAATAATTAGTGCCAAATGCCATGATGTAAATATCATATATTCCGTCTGAATCATCTACCTCTGTCCGAAACCCCATCACCTCTGTTAACACTTTACGTGTGGAGTCTGCAATTATACCCACTTCATCAATATAATCGGGAACACCGTTTGCATTATTATCTGTAAGCTCAGGTGCCGCATCTCCCTCAATATCATAGTGAATCATAAAATGACCGGTAGGTGAAAGTGAAAATGCTTCTTTTTCAGGTCTATTCATGGACCGTGTCGCCTCCTCCAGAGAACATTTAGTTATTGGCTGGGCAATACTCAGAAATAGAAGGAGGAAAACAAATATGTGCATTTATTTATGTCTGAATGAAATTCGTATGGGAACACCTTTTAGATCAAAGTTATTACGGAGTTGATTTTCTAAATAACGCTTGTAGGCAATGGGAAATAAATCTGGATGATTCGTATAAAATGCTAAAATTGGTGGTGAATGATGAACCTGCGTTACGTATTTAATTTTTAGATGTTTTCCCTTAACGCCTGGAGGTGGATACTTACCCACTGCCTTAACCAGAAAATCATTCAGATTGGCGGTTTGAAGTTTTTTTCGACGCGCATCAAATATACGAACCGCTTCATCAAGTACAGTAGTAACACGACGATTATTTTTTACCGAAATAAATAATATGGGATAATGCTGCATGGCCATAAAACGATACTCAATTTCTTCCATAAAATCTTTCATGGTGTCCGTATCTTTTTCGATGGCATCCCATTTATTTACCACCAAAACTAATCCTTTACCAGAATCCATTACAGCGCGCGCAATATCACGGTCTTGATTTCCGAATCCTTTGGTGGCATCAATAAGTACCAAGGCAACATCACATTCTTCTAACACGCGATTCGTTCTTACGGCACTATAAAATTCGATACTGTCACTCACTTTGGCTTTTCGGCGCAAACCAGCTGTATCAATCATTCGTACATCTCGGCCAAAATGTTTCATATATGAATCGACTGAATCACGGGTTGTACCTGCAATATCGGTAACGATGGACTTTTCCTCTTTCAGGAGGTTATTCATCAGTGATGATTTTCCCACATTGGGCATGCCAATAATAGCTAAATTAATAATATCATCACTAATTTTCTTTTTTTCTGGTCGCTGTGGAAGCCGTTCATGTATTACATCTAAAAGATCGCCTAAGCTACGTCCACTTTGGGCCGACACAGGCATGGGGTCACCCATTCCTAATTCATACAGTCCAAAAATATCTTTCTCGTGAGAAATATCATCAATTTTATTGGCCACTAAGATGAATGGTTTTTCCATGGCGATTATCAATTCTGCCAAAGTTTTTTCGCTAGAGGTAAGCTCAGAACGACCATCTACCAATAATATGAGGAAGTCAGCTTCTTCTGCGGCAATATCAGCTTGCATCCGTACATGCTTATTTATTTCATCTTCAGTATGCGGGATATATCCACCCGTGTCAATCACATCAAATTCACGATGCAACCAATCAAAGGTACCGTAAATTCGATCCCGAGTCACCCCTTCTACGGGTGAAACAATAGCATGTGTTTTGCCTACTAATCTATTAAATAAAGTGGACTTCCCCACATTGGGGCGCCCTAAAATTGCAATGGTATAATCAGCCATGTATTTTCCGGTTAAAAATTTCTAAAATACTATCATGAGATACGTTTACAGGCACCCCTAACTGTGATGACAAATCAGCAAGCGTCATATCATCTAACGTTACCGTACCCTCATCATTCAAAATTCGATGCGAACACCATACGGCATCTCCAATTTCTTGACCCTTCAATTGCTTAACAATATCTTGCCCAGAGAGAAGCCCCGCCACAGTTACCATATCACCATAAAAATTGTTCTTAATTTCCACTAAATTCACATGAAGATTTTCAATATTATTAAGCACGGGAATCACATTAGTTTCAAAAATACCATAAGCAAGATGTCCCGTGGCAATTGTAAATGATGTGGGCTCACTAAGGGATGTGGGAAAACTTTCACTTTCAGCCTCAAAATCTTCTAAAAATGACTGAACCTGTCCCACCCCATTCTCAATTAAATTCAGTCCACCCATTTCTACAATTGGGCGGAATGGTTTTTTCGCCACTATATACCATTCATCTGAAAGAAATATAAAGGGTTGATCTTCACTACCGGGGAATTGTGCTTTTAATGACTCTGCATAATCCACTAATTTCTCTGCATATTCGGGAGTTACGGTACTCAATTCAGGTAAACCCACACGATGCTTGGTTAAACCTACAGGAACTATCGAAATAGAATTTACTTTGGGATAATAAGAATACATATCTTTCATCGTCTTAATCAAATATTTTCCATCATTCAATCCGGGGATCAACACTACTTGAGTATGTAACTGGATTCCATTTTCCGTGAGAAAATCAATCTTATCCATAAGGAAATCTTCTTTTCCATAAAGCAGAAGTTTTTGGCGTAATTCAACATCTGTGGTATGGACAGAAATATAAAGCGGTGACATTTTTTGCTCAACAATTCGGTTAAGCTCATTTTGTGCCATATTGGTCATGGTAATATAATGACCGTGAAGATATGACAGTCGATAATCACCATCCCGGAAATACATACCCGAACGCATGCCTTCAGGATTTTGATCTACAAAACAAAAAACACAATCATTACCACATTTTCGAATTTTAAACTCTTCAAACTCAACGCCCAAATCATCATCATAGTCTTTGTCAATGGACACTTTATCCATTTTACCATCAATCTCAAGATCAAGGGTAATACTCTCATCCGTAATACGGAAACGATAATCGATTTCATCAATAACGCGTTTGCCATTAATTTTCAACAAACGGTCACCGGCTTTCAAACCGATCATCTCCCCTAATGTATTTTCTTTTACGTGTATTATCTTCATATTTTGGTTTTGTAAACGTGGTAAATTTACGTCATATTTTTCAACAGTTTAGACCATCTAAATAATCAGGAGTAAACGTGGATCATTCAATCGATTCTTATGATGTAAAATTAGCAACAACCTGCCTTTTAACAAAAGTTGCATTTGCAGATGAATACTTAGACCCACAAGAAGAAAAAATAATCCGTGAAATACTTTCAGATTTCTTTTCAATCGATACAGAGGAAATAAACAAACTCTTTAAAGATTCAAATCAGATACTTGAAAAGTCAACTGATATATTCTCATTTGGTCAATTATTGAATCAACATTTTACTAAAGAAGATAAAATTGACCTCATCGGTTGCATATTTGAAGTGGCATTCGCAGATGGCGAACTTCACTACTTAGAGAATCATACCATCAAACAAATTGCACACATACTCAATATTGAACATGCCGATTTAATTACCGTAAAAATGGAAATAAAGCATTTCCTATAATAAAAAAGTCCAGCGAACTGGACTTTTTCTAATCAAATAGTCTAATTTCAGACTAAATCATTAATTCTTTTTCCTTCATTTCTTGAAGGGCATTTAATTCTTTAATAAACTCATCTGTTGTTTCCTGAACATTATCTAGTGCACGTTTTAGATTATCTTCAGAAAGATCACCATCTTTTTCCATTTTCTTCAAATGATCATTCACATCACGACGGATGTTACGAATTGCAACTCGACCATCTTCAATCATTTTATGGACTATTTTTACAAATTCTTTACGACGTTCTTCGGTTAATGAGGGTATATTTAATCGAATTACATTTCCATCATTATTTGGCGTTAAACCAAGATCTGAATTTAAGATAGCTCTTTCAATAGACTCTAAACTGGTGGGATCAAATGGTTGCACTACAATTAATTGAGCTTCTGGAACAGAAACATTTGCCATATTATTCAGCGCTGTCATGGTACCATAATAATCTACTTTTATTAAATCTAAAATATTTGAGGATGCTCGGCCTGTCCGAACCGTAGAAACTTCTTGTCGATAATGGTCAAGAGCCTTTGCCATTCTTTCTTTAACATCTACAAAAATATCATTAATCATAATATTCCCCTATGAAACAGTTGTGCCAACCGAAATTGAATTTACAATATCGACCAAGCCAGTTTTACTACTAATATCAAATACAATAATAGGAAGTTTATTTTCTTTGCAAAGGGTAACGGCCGTGAGATCCATAACTCTTAATTCTTTTTCGATTACTTCTTTGTAAGAAAGAGAATCATATCGAGTTGCATCACTATTGGTCATGGGATCATCAGTATAAACACCATCAACTTTTGTGCCTTTGATAACCACATCTGCATTGATCTCAATAGCACGATGTACGGCTGCAGTATCTGTAGTAAAATATGGATTTCCTGTACCACCTGCAAATACAACGACTCGACCTTTTTCAAGATGACGGGTTGCACGACGACGGATATATGGCTCAGCAAGTTGAGTTATACTAAGGGCACTCATTACTCTGGTATCACAGTCCAGATTTTCAAGAGCGGATTGCAGCGCCACTGAGTTCATAATAGTAGCCATCATTCCAAGGTAGTCACCCGCAACACGATCCATACCATTTGCTGCAGCAGAAATACCTCTAAAAATATTACCCCCGCCAATCACAATACCCACTTCAATACCCATATCCAAAACAATCTTAATCTTATTACAAATTTCAGATGTTATGGCTGGGTCAATACCATATCCTCTTCCGCCAGCTAAGATTTCTCCGCTTAGTTTTAGGAGAATTCTTTTATATGCTGGTTTTGACATCTATGGATTTATGCTTCTGTTTCTTGATTTTTTTTAGCGGTTTCGCCAAGTTGGAATCGAACGAATCTTGCAATAATGATATTTTCACCTAATTTTGCCACCATATCAGTAATTACATCATTAATAGTTAGGCTTGGATCTTTTACAAAATCCTGCTCCATTAATACATTTTCTTGATAGAATTTAGAAATCCTACCTTCAATCATTTTTTCAATTATATTTTCAGGCTTTCCACTTTTACGTGCTTGATCAGCATAAATTTCTTTTTCTGATTCAAGTACATCTGCAGCAACATCTTCTTTATTCACTGCAATGGGGCCAGATGCTGCAATATGCATTGCAATATCTCTCACCATATTCTGAAAATCTTCAGTCTTTGCAACAAAATCAGTTTCGCAATTCACTTCAATTAACAC
>JABHHG010000061.1 GCA_018671635.1 Fidelibacterota bacterium
AATTAAAGCTGTCCACCTTGAAGGCTTGAGGGTTATTGGCGATCCATCTGAGTTTGCTCAAAAATACTATTCTCAAGGCGCCGATGAGCTCATATATATTGATCTTGTGGCAAGCTTATATGGCCGATCTAATCTACGTGAAATTGTTCAAGCTACAGCTCAAAATGTTTTTATCCCTATTACTGTAGGAGGTGGAATTAGATCAGCTTATGACGTTAATGACATTCTCCGATCTGGTGCAGATAAAGTAGCAATAAATACTGCTGTATCTAAAAAACCCAAATTAATTAAAGAATTGTCTGAGCACTTTGGCTCACAATGCATAGTTTTATCTATAGAGGCAAAGCAAATTGAAAAAAATAAATGGGAAGTTTATACAGATAATGGTCGAGAACATACTGGAAAAGATGTTGTTGAATGGGCAAAATATGCAGTTGATCTTGGTGCGGGTGAAATTTTGCTTACTTCAATTGACTTTGAAGGGACACAAAAAGGTTTTGATATAGAATTAACTCGCTCAGTATCCGAGGCAGTATCTGTTCCAGTAATTGCATCAGGTGGTATGGGCTGCTCTCAAGATTTATGTGATGCAGTCGAAATGGGTAAGGCGGATGCCGTTTCTATTGCACATGTTTTACATTATGACAAAATCTCTTTACCCAGAATTCGTGATGAGGCAATCAATGCAAATATTAAATTACGTTATTTATGAATACGTCTGTATCAATTATTGATTATGGTATTGGCAACATATACAATGTTCAAAGAGCTTTTGAAAAATGTGGAGTAGAGGCACAATTAATTGATTCAGTGGAACAGGTTCAATCTTCTAGCCATTTAATACTTCCAGGAGTTGGAGCTTTTGCTAAGGGAATGTATGAACTTAATAAGCGAGGATTTGTTGATTCAATTATCTCTCATGCAGATCAAAATAAGCCATTACTTGGAATTTGTTTAGGAATGCAAATGTTATTAGATGATAGTAATGAATTTGTAAAAACTAAAGGTTTGGGGATCATTCCAGGGCATGTTGAAGGTATACCTAATTCTAATATTGATGGTAGTTCTCACAAAATACCTCATATCGGTTGGAATGAACTAAAACCTTTGGGTGGAAAAAGCAATTGGAAGAAAACAATATTAGAGGGGATTAATCCTGGAGAGCAAGCTTATTTTGTTCATTCATTTACAGCTTTTCCTGCAGATGAAAAATATCGTTTAGCTGATGCAGACTATAATGGCCGTCAAATTTCTGCAGTTATTAGAAAAGGTAATACATATGGTTGTCAATTCCACCCAGAAAAAAGTGGTTTAATGGGTTTGACTATACTAAAGTCATTTTTAGACTTTTAATTTTTTTTATTTTTAAATATTTATGATAAGTAATATCCCAACAGATAGATTTAATCTACTAGACAAAAAAAATGCCAAAATTTTTTATAAAAAAAATGGTTATGTTATCTTAAAAAATTTTTATTCAAAAGATGTTCTTCAAGATTTTAAGAATGAAGTTGTAAATATTATTAACTCTTATTTGATCAAAGCTAAATTGAAGACTATTGAAACTTCTCAAGAAAGAGTTTTAACAGATGGAATAGCCCAATTAGAAAAATTGGATCATGAATATGTTGCTGCAGTTTACGATACGATCTTTCAGTCTCCAAGTTTTCTTAGAATTTCGGGGGATAAGTCGAGTGAGGATCTAATTAAATATTTACTAGATCTTGATATAGAAAAAAATTCATTATATGCCCATACTAATAGGTGTCGAATTGATCCCCCTAGGGATAATCGCAGAACATATGGATGGCATCAAGAGGTTTTTTATACAATTCCTTACGGAAGTTATATTCAAACTTGGGCTCCTTTGATTTTTGACACAACAATTCAAAATGGAACTATTGAAATTGCTTCAGGCTCTCATCAAGAGGGTATTGCCGATCAATCTTGGAATGAGGTTGAGGGAGGAGCTACGCAAATTATTATTGAAAAATCTGTTGTAGATAAATATCCTAATGGTCCTGTTGAAATGCAAGTAGGTGAGTTACTTTTGTTTTCTGGGTATTTGTTTCATAGATCTGGAAATAATGTGTCAAATCAAGTCAGATATAGCTTGGTAGGAATGTTTCATGATATCAATAATATTCCGTTTATTGCTCCAAAACTAAGCTATGAGTTTCGTGGTACATCGCCAAAAGAATTTTATGACCAAACTTTTTAATAGGTTATATGTATTGCTAGTATATGATTGTAGACCTTCATAATCACTCTTATTATTCCGATGGGGTTTATTCGCCTAAAGAAGTAGTTAAATTAGCTTATAAAAATGGCTGTAAATTAATTGCATTAACTGATCATGATACTACTGACGGTGTTCTAGAAGCACAACAATCTGCAAACGAGTTTCAAGTGGAGTTAATTCATGGTGTTGAAATTTCTGCATTTTGGCAAAATATGACAATTCATATTATAGGATTGGGAATTAATATTGATAATGATAAGATGCAGGAAGGATTAGAACATAATAAGAATCTTCGTAAACAAAGAGCTGAAAAGATAGCATTTGGATTAAGAAGAATTGGCATTAAAAATGCTTTTGAAAAAGCTCAAAAACTTAGTAAGACATCAAATATGACTAGAACTCATTTTGCTCAAATGTTAATTAATGAAGGATACTCTAAAGACATGAAATCAGTTTTTAGAAGCTACTTAGCTGGAAAAAAACCAGGCAGTGTTAGGGTTCAATGGGAAAATATTGATAAGGTAATAAGTTGGATTCATGCTGCAGGCGGTAAGGCGATCATTGCTCACCCTTTCAGATATAAGATTACAAATAAAAAAATTAAATATCTACTCTCTGATTTTAAGGAATTTGGAGGTGATGGTATAGAGGTGGTTAACGCATTTAGCTCCAATGATGAAATTAATCTTAGCGCTAAATGGTCAAAAGAATATAATTTTTTAACATCATGTGGATCAGATTTTCATGGATGGCC
>JABHHG010000196.1 GCA_018671635.1 Fidelibacterota bacterium
ATAGATTTTATAAATACTGATTCTTCTAGAACTCCTATTAAAATATTTTTGAGTGATTTTATAAATGAAAATGGAAATGTATTATTGTCCAACGAATACACTCAGCTCATTTTACCTATTGATGTTGAAAGTTCAACCATCGATGAATTTGGTGCGAATTTAGTTTTATCGGGAATTATTAATGAAGAGACTCAGCCCCTCATATCAATTAATATTTCACAAAATGATGAGCGTATAATTATTCCCATGAGTATATTGTTACAGAAATACATAAATGGACAATATGTTAATTATGATGGGTTCGAACTTAGTGTCGATGGTTCAAAATATAATTTTTCAAATATTATTCTTATGAATAATGCTTATTTAGAGATTGTTCATTCACAATGAAAGTTTTATTTAAGATAATTATTTTAATGAGTTTTGCTTATTCATCATCACTATCCTTTAATGGTTTTGGTGTTGAAAATACAAGAATTGATCCTGCTGCAAATGGCTTGGGTAATTCCATACTCTTTTCGGGAAGACCTGATGGCGTAGTGCAATCAGCAATGTCCACATTGCATAAGTCTCTCTTGACAAAAATCCATATTGCTAATAATTTCAATCAATTATCAGTATTAGATGTAACCAATTCTATGCATGCAATTTCTTCAATAGATTTTTCATTTCCATTTAGAAAGACACATTCTATCTCAATAGGATTATCTCCCAAAACACGTACAGATTTTAATATTTCTCAACCTCAATTTGAGTTTATTTCTGGTGGGGAAGAAAGTGATCCCATCGCAATGAAACATTCCTACAATTATTCGGGTGGAATTTCGAACTTATATGTGGGGCTTTCTTCGGGATATATTGATAATGTTGATATTGGATTAAAATGGAATATCCTTTTTGGAAATTTATTTGCTGATATTACGACGAACACCTATACTTTTAATTATAATGGAAATAATTGTATTTCGGATGCTGATGGAAGTTATGCAAATGATGCATGTATTGGTAGCAACCCTAGTTCATCGTCCATTTTAAATAATACCTATAATTTTAATGGGCACTCATTTACATTTGATGGCAGATCGGAAATTGATTCCCATGAAATTGCAGTATCAATATCTATTGACGGTCCATTGACTGTTGTTAAATCAATAGTCAATAATTCACTTTCTGGGGAAGATGACTTAGAATCAATTGATAAATTTTCCATTGGTAATTTTAGTTGTGGCTATAAGTTTGAGTCTCAAGTAGGGTCGGGAGTAATTATGGAACTCCAGAAGAATTTAAGTACTTATAATACATTTTCAAATCAACTCTTTCAAACAAACGAACCTTCCTCTATCTCAATACATGGTGGCGTTTATAGGCAGTTTGAAAGTTCTAGAATGGGCTTTTGGAATTATTTAACGCTGCGTGGTGGGTTTATGTTAAAACAGATAAATTATGATGCATATTCTGTTCAAGATAATGCAGTTACCATAGGGTTTGGATTAAAATTTTTAAATAATACGAATGAGATTGATATTTCGCTCTCATCAGGAATTAGAAGAACTGAAGATGAAATTTATCCTGATGAAAAGTATATCAACGTTAACTTTGGAATTTCAAGTGGAGATACTTGGTTTAAGAAAATAAGGAGAAAGTAGATTGAAACAATTTATCAAAATTACAATTTTAGGACTATTTTTCATAGTGGGATGTACACCTCCTTCTGGAGGGGCATCGCCTGATGCTGGGCCTTCACTCTCATCAGAAGAACTTGCTGAACGAAATATGGAATGTGATCTCTATATTAGTTTTGCCATGACAAATTATCAGAACAGAGATTATGCAAGCACTGTTGAAAACTATAATCACATATTAAGTTTAGGTTGTGGACAGCGAAATGCAGAAGATGTTTACCAATGGATGGGGCGTAGCTACATTGAATTGAGTAAATTGGATAGTGCGAATTATGTATTTAAACAGGGTTTAAAATATCTGAAAGATGATGAAAACCTTTATGAAGTAGCTGCATGGAATGCAGGTATGCTTGGTAATGTTGATGAGAAAATTTACTTTTTAGATCAATGGTTAGGGCTTGATGAGTCAAATGAAAAAGTACTTGAGATTATGAGCAATGTATATCGTGATCAGGAAATGTATGAGGAACAGATTGCAATATTAAATCAATGGCTTAAAGTAGATCCAAGTAATAAAACTGCAAATGCTGAAAAGAAAGCGGCCTATTCAATTTTAGGGAAAGATGAAGTGGATGTGGATCGTGAGCGTTGGGAAGCTGAACCTTCAAATGTGAAATATGGAATAGATTATGTAAAGGGTTTGTTAGGCGGAGGAATGGATGCAAAGGGAGTTGAGGTTTGTCAATCGCTTTTGGTTTATGATAAATTTAATACCAAGGTTTTAAGATTATTAGGCGATGCGCATTTAAATCAATACAATGATGATCTTGCATTAGAGGCATATGAAAATTTAGTGAATATTGATCCTACTAATTATGATGTGGCCATGGAAATCTCAAAAATTTATACGAATAAAGAGGATGCTAAATCTGCACTCAAATGGGCAGAAAGTGCATTAACATCCAGTGGAAATAGTGGGGAAGCAATGTTTCATCGTGCTGAAGTTTTTTATTCCTTGGCAGAAGGTTGTACGGGTGATGCCCTATCTTTCTGGGATAAAATAGTATATGAAATTGCATGGCAAGATTATGATGCAGCCGTAAAAAGTGGGTATTACCGTGCAAAAACACGTCGTGATTTCCTTAAAGAAAATAATATTACAAATTCTTCAGATTGGTTTATGCGCCCCGACAATGAG
>JABHHG010000205.1 GCA_018671635.1 Fidelibacterota bacterium
AGCAATATCAGCTAATACTTGATAATTTAATGAATATCTGGGAGCGTTTTTACTGCCCACTAATGCGATTTCCTTTGCCTTATCGGGGTTCTCTTTTTGAAGATGAAGTGCAGCGAGAGTTCCATAACTCTCTCCTCGAGAAGGATCCATTTTTATGGCAATTTCTAAATTCTGGATGGCTAATTCAAATTCATCTTTTTGAAAGTACTCAACCGATAAATTGTACAGCTTGCTCCATTCTTCTTCTCTATAAGTTTTTACACCCTCTTCTATGGTTAAAAATATATTGTCTCTATCAATTACAATTGGTCTCTCAAGCTGTTGTGTGGGATTCCTTCTCACGGCTTCATCTAACATCTCCGCCATTTTAACCCAATTTTTTTTAGGCTTATATACTTCAATCGCTAAAAAATATGGTATATGTGCATTGCTACTATCTGCTTCAATAGCTAATGCCTTTAATCCCCATTCTTCTGCTTTTTTCAAATTCTTTTCTGAGCGTGCTGCCGTTGTCGCAGAACGGTATTCCATACTACTTGAGACACATCCAGTTATTGTTAATATGGCGATACTGAAAAGTAAAAATAATATTTTATTGCGCTTAATAGTCATAAATGGTCCTAATAAATAAAATTGAGAAAGAAAAAAGGCGCCTTTTCAGACGCCTTCAATACTTGTCACTATGTATTAGTGGCTATTGCCCTCTGCCTTTTCTTGGTTTACGCACAGCTCTACGTCTTTTATGAGAACGTTTTCTTTCGATCGTACCCTCATCTGTCGTAAACTGGCCATAATCATGGGTAAACTTCATTGAACCCATAGAAACTGAAGAACTCGATTTTACTGACTTCTTCGAACTGTTATCAACCTCCTTAGAAAACACCAAGGTTGAACAACAACCAATAACTAATAGTATATTTAATGTAACTTTCATAAATAAAAATCCTCTTCCTGTGTGAAATGTACACACAAAGGGAGATAACTATGAAGCGTTAAATGTTACAAAATGTAACAATATTTAAAATGGAAGATCGTCTTCCTCTTTTGGTTCAGACACTGCATCTACATTTTTATCTTCCGTAGAAGCATTAGTTTTTGCTGATTTCCATTCAAGTGGGGTAATTCCGGTACAAACAATTTCCGTTGTTTTCCGAGAGTTTCCTTCTTTGTCTTTCCAGCTTCTGGTCTGCAAACGGCCCTCTACATAAACGAGTTGCCCCTTTTGGATATACTCAGTGGCAAAATCTGCTAATTTTCCCCACGCAACTATATTATGCCATTCCGTTCGTTCTTGCTTCCCTTTATCAGAATCTATCCAAGATTCATTGGTTGCCAACGAAAATGATGCTGTGGATGTTCCTGAAGGTGTATATCGTCCCTCTGGTTTATTGCCAGTATGCCCAACTAAGATAACTTTATTAATACTATTTCTCTGCATGTCTATTTCTCCGATTTAGGACTATGATTATAATCAATACGCCTTAAGTTAGGGAAAAACTCAAATTCAATACAAGAATTAATTTAAAGGTAAAATTAATGTAAATGTAGACCCCTTTCCAATCTGGCTGGAAATTAATAATGTGCCTCTGTGTGCCTCAATAATTTTTTTACAAATCGTCAGCCCCAATCCAAAACCTGGTCTCTTATTCTCACCCTCATTAATTATTCGATAGAAAGGAGTTGTTAACTTTTCAATGTTTTGTTCTGATATCCCCGTACCAAAATCTTTAATATTAATTTTCAAATCATCATCTTCAATTGAAAAATAAACCTGAATTTTATCTTTTGATGATGCATATTTTTGAGCATTATCAATGAGATTTCTAATTGCTAATGTGATTTTCAACTCATCCACGTGTAATTTAATGGATGGAATCTTTCCTTTAACTTCTACAATTTCACTATGATTGGGGAACATCTCAATTACCTTATCCATAATTCTTGATAACTTAATCTGTGAGATATCTAATTCCTGATAAGGTGTAGAAAGACGGTCCGAGAGAAGCATATTAGAAATCATACCTTCTAATAAAGTGACCTCATTCTTTAACTTGCCAATATTTTTATGCTCGGGAAGCATTTCCAATAAAAGCTGCATACGCGCCAATGGCGTTCTCAATTCATGACTCACATCTAGCAATAATTCTTGTTTCTGGTTCAACAAATATCGAATATCTTTAATCATTTTATTAACTGCACGGGAAAGACTGGCCAACTCGTCATCACCTATGATAGGAATTTCAGATTCTAAATCTCCATCTTCCAAAGCGAATACTCGCTGTTTCATTAATTGGACCGGGTATAAATATCGTTGAATAAAGAAGTTTAATCCAACCATAGATAAAATTGTAAGCACCGATGCCAATATAAAATTGGGTAAATCACTGGGTTCTTTATAGTTTACTGAAAAATAAAAGACGAAATCATCAGTAGCTACAGCGGTTGAAGGCCGGTCACCCATTGTTCCCATATCAACTTGTAGGGGAATAAATACACCATGTTGTTCAAAATCTTCAGGGATTGTCCACGTATAAAATACCTCAGGATTTAAATCATATGGATAAGACCAATAAATAGGACCATAGCCATCCTCCTCTGAATAATCATCCTCTATGCGAAGAACAATACAGTCTAAGTGGAGGTTTTCAATATCCTCTTTTATGAGGTTTGTATCGGGAGGAGTACCCCAGCCTTGAACCATTTTAGAATAATAGTACGCTTCGTGGGAATCTAAAATACTATCTTGAGTCGTAAATGAATAATTGAATTGGTAATACAACACCATAATAAGGATGAACGTAAACCCTAATAGCAGTGTCCCTAAACGGAAGTATAAACTTTTACGTAACTTCCTGTAGAAAAAACTTCTACTTCTTTGCTTTGCCGATAAACTTGTAGCCAACGCCGTGTACAGTTTTAATGAATCTAGTATTTGAAGGTGTTTCACCTAATTTACTTCGTAAACGGCTGACCAAAACATCTACTGACCGATCATATGATTGCCAAGTTATTCCACGCAAATTTTCAACTAATTGCTCTCGATCTAATACTTGAGCAGGATTTTCAGCAAAGAGAAGTAAAGCCTCATACTCTGTGGTTGAAAGATGAACCACTTCACCTTCAAGCAAAACTTCTTGTTTGAGTTTATTGATTGTAAGAAAGTCAAATTCAATAATATCAACCATTGAGCCGGGGGACTGACTCCGTCTTAAAATAGATTGAATGCGTGCTAATAGTTCACGAGGTTCAAATGGTTTAGGTAAATAGTCATCTGCGCCCAATTCGAGCCCAACTATTCTATCTGTCAACTCACCGCGAGCGGTAAGCATTATAACTGGGATAGTTAAATTCTCTCTTATTTTGCGCAATACCTGAAATCCATCTATCCCCGGAAGCATAATATCTAATATTACAAGGTCAGCACCCGTTTCATTTAAAAAATCTAGCCCATCTTCAGGTGTATGCTTTGAGTAAATATCATAGTTAAATGATTCTAAAAACTCTACGATTAACTCTGATAATTGAACATCATCGTCTATTATTAGTATTTTTTCCATAATTTCCCCTTTTAATGGACCCCTGAAATATCGCTCTTTAAATTATCAACACGTGACCTAAATTCTTTATCTTTAGCCATCTTTTTTTCAACGGTTCTACACGCATGGATGACTGTTGAATGGTCTCGCCTACCAATATGACGACCAATATTTATGAGTGAAGATCCCGTTAATTCTCGTGATAAATACATTGAAATTTGTCTTGCTAAGGCAACTTCCATGGTTCGACCCTTACCTGAAATCTGCCGCTCACTCACTTTCATCTCACGACTCACTGACTTCAACACATGGTCAATGGTAACATTTGTAAAAGCAGCCTTGCCCAACATATCTTCTAATACTTTCTTCGCCAATTCCATGGTAATATCCACATTCTTTAGCGATGATAATGCCAACAATCGCACTAAGGCACCCTCCATGGTACGTATATCAGATTTAATACTGGATGCAATAAATTCAACAACTTCATACGGAATTTCCAATCCATCATCTTCCGCCTTTTTCATCAGAATAGCAATTCTTGTTTCTAAATCAGGAGATTGAATATCAACAATCAACCCCGATTGGAATCTTGAAATAAGTCGATCTTTTAATCCCTTCAATTCACCTGGAGGTCTATCAGTGGTTAAAACAATTTGTTTACCTTCTTGATATAACCCATTAAATATATGAAAAAACTGGTCTTGTGTTCCAACCTTTCCCTCTAAAAATTGAACATCATCTATCAGTAACATATCTACATTTCGATAATTATTTGCAAATTCTACTGATTTATTCTGTTGAATTGAAGTGATGAACTCTAATGTAAATTTATCACTAGTCAGATAAACTACACGCATAGAAGGGTTATTTTTTAATACAAAATTTCCGATTGCCTGCAAAAGATGCGTTTTACCCATTCCTGGCGAACTATAAATCAATAATGGATTAAATGGCGTTTGGCCGGGTGTTTCAGAAACTGAAAAAGATGCTGCCTTCGCAAATTGGTTTCCTTTCCCCTCAATAAAATTATCAAAAATATAACGATTATTTAATTGTGATTGTCGGTGAAACCCCTTCGGCATAGGCTTGTCTTTAGAAATAAGTTTTGGTATCTCCCTTGTTGACTTTTTGCTAATGACTACAGAATAGCTTACCACTAAGGGAAAGCTGCCCGACTCCTTTATGGCCCCATCAATTAAATGGCGATACTTGGACTCAAGCCACTCATAATGAAATTGATTGGGTACCAATAAAGTAATTTCCTCACCATTAACAGAAGATGCCTTTACATCCTCAAACCATGTTTGGAAGGCTTGTTCTGGAATTCGTGTTTGAATGTAATCCAAACATTTTCCCCAGAATTCATCTTTATTTATATCCATTTACAATTTTCTACCTGAGAGGTTTATTCACAACTTATGCACAATTGCCTAATAAGTACGATGAGAAATTCGGAATTCTAACAAAACTAAAACAACATGAATAATTCAATTTTATGAATTAAATAATTATATAGAGTGCTAATTTTAATTATGGTTTACATGGGCATAATTGGGGGCGTTCTTATTATTTGGTACTTTTATAATAAATTTATTCGATGGAG
>JABHHG010000206.1 GCA_018671635.1 Fidelibacterota bacterium
ATCCAGGCATAAAAATACCCACTTCTTTTTTGTGTTGCAGTTGGATATTGTATTCTGAGCATTAAACCCTTTAAATTTATCCCTTCATGAGAAACCCCATTTACCTATTTATTGCAATATTCACACTCTGTTTTCTTAACGTTGGCGTTTCTGCTGACGTTCCCATGAAGAATGTTAAAATGAAATTGCACGAATTTGATGGTGTGCAATACATCTCTGGATTAGAATTTGCAGACACGCAAAACATCCGTACCATATTCTATGAAGATAAAGAAAAATTAGAATTCCGATTTCCGGATTCAAAAGTGACCATCTCACCTCATTCTTCTTACATCAAAGTGGATGATAAAATTTTCCACATGTACCTCCCCGTTATTTATGATGGTACGGATTTCTTTATTCCGGCTGAACCATTCATGAATATTTTGAACAATACAAGTTTGCCTAACGCAGCAATTGACTCATCAGAAGAATATGTAGTTTCCACCGCACCCCTTTATAATGTGAATAATGTAAAAGTTGTAAACAAAGTAAATGGCACCATCATTAAAATTCAAACTGAAAAGCAATTTTCACAAAGCGTAATTTCAGCATCCATTACCAGAGGTGGTTGGTTAAATTTAACGGTTGCAGGCGCATTAATCGATTCTGCTAATATTGTAAATTCACCAGTTGAATATCCCGTGATGCGAGTGCGTGCAATTCAATCGCAAGAATCTGCTCAAATTTCATTCATGTTAAAAGCCAAAGTGGATGATTACGAAATTAACACCACCCAAAATGAAATTTTAATTACATTGCGTGTGGCCACTGCTGAGAATGCAGATCGTATAAAAGAAATGCGTAGTAAATGGCTTTTGGATACCATCGTGATAGATGCGGGGCATGGGGGAAAAGATCCAGGGGCTGTGGGTAAAGGTGGACTATTAGAAAAAACCATCACCCTTGATGTAGCCAAAAAATTAGGCCGCATGATCGAAAGAGAAATGGGTGTAAACGTAATTTATACCCGTGAAGAAGATGTGTTTATTCCACTCTGGAAACGGACCAAAGTCGCCAATGATTCTGGCGGAAAAGTATTCATCAGCATTCATGTAAATTCATCTCCCAGTTCACGCTCTGCAAAAGGATTCGAAACCTATCTTTTACGTCCGGGGAAAACAAAGGATGCCATTGATGTGGCTGCCCGTGAAAATGGGGTAATTCAGCTGGAAGAGAAAAACCACGAATATAAAGAATCATCCAATGAAAATCTAATTTTAGCAACTATGGCGCAAAGCTCATTTATGAAAGAAAGTGAATTCCTGGCGGCAGAAGTTCAAAAACAATTAGACAGAGTTCTTTCCACCCCAAACCGTGGAGTGAAGCAAGCTGGATTTCATGTACTGGTAGGTGCATCCATGCCTAATGTATTGATTGAACTTGGATTTATTAGTAATCGTGACGAAGCAAAACTATTGGGGCGGTCATCATACCGCCGAAAAATTGCTCGATCAATTTTTGATGCTTTAGTGAATTTCAAAGATAAATATGAGACCCCCCTTATTGTCGATTAATAATCAAGCCATTGGTGTTTTTGATAGTGGGCTCGGTGGATTAACTGTGCTTAAGGCGTTAGAAAAGCAACTTCCCCATGAGTCGTTTATATATTTTGGAGATACTGCTCATGTTCCATACGGTTCAAAAAGTGTTGAAACCGTTCAAAATTATTCTAATCAAATTACCCAATTTTTATTAAGTCATGATGTAAAACTTATTGTGATTGCATGCAATACTGCATCTTCTGTTGCGGCTGAAGTATTACGTAAAAAATTTGATGTACCTATTTTTGGCGTGGTGACTCCAGCTGTTGAACAAGCGATTTCATTTCATAAAAATGGCGAAATTGGAATTATTGGAACTCAAGCTACTATCGCTTCAAATAGTTATGTAGATAAATTCACATCACTTGCGCCGCATATAAATACCGTTCAACAGGCATGTCCACTATTCGTACCCCTCATTGAAGAAGACTGGGGTGATACAGATACTGCCAAAGGGGTAGCAGATATATATTTGAAGTCATTGGCAAAACATCCCGTAGATGCTTTGGTTTTAGGATGTACCCATTACCCAATGATGGAAAAAATTATTCAATCTGTGGTTGGTAATTCAGTAAAATTAATTTCATCTGGACCGGCAGCAGCAAAAACAGTTGATAATTTTTTAGTTAAAAATAATCTTCAAAATGATGGTAAAAATTCTCCCACTGAAGCATTTTTTGTAACAGACTTTCCGCAAAAATTTGATAAATTGGGAAGCCAATTTTTAGGTCGCGCGTTGACCAATGTCCACCATATCAAACTATAAGATGACCTCAAAAGAATATCTACTTTCCATCGAAAGTTCAACAATCAAACTGGGGCTTGACCGTACCATTGAATTAATGGATGCGTGTGGAAATCCACAAAATGATTTACCCGTTATTCAAATTTCTGGCACAAATGGTAAGGGTTCTACCGCTGCCATGATGGCAAAAATTTTAGATTGTGCTGGATATAAAGTTGGCTTATCCACATCCCCCCATTTAGTAGAAGTGAATGAACGTATTCGAATAAATGGAGAACCCATTAGTGATGCATCCATTGAAGAATTTATTCAATGCTACAAACCTGATATTGAACGTATTTCTGCTTCATTTTTTGAATCGGTTACGGCGATGGGATTTTGGTATTTCAAAAAAAATAATGTGGATATTGCCATCATGGAAACAGGTTTGGGTGGACGTTTAGATTCTGTCACAATTTGTAATCCAATTCTCACCGTTATAACCTCAATCTCTCTTGATCATACTGAAATATTGGGGGACACTATTGAAAAAATTGCCTTTGAAAAAGCAGGTATAATGAAAGCGGGAGTACCTTGCGTAACTGCACATCAACATAAAAATGCAACTTCAGTTTTACAAGAACAAGCAGCAAATGTTGATTGTAAATTAATTCACACAAATGAAAATATTTTGCATAATACCAGTCCATCACTAATGGGAAAATACCAATTTGAGAATGCATGTTTGGCCGCAACGTCACTGCAATTCCTTAATGGATTTAATATCTCCGATGAAAATATCAAACTGGGTATTGAGCAAACCACGTGGTATGGGCGAAATGAAATTATCCAACAAGAACCAACAATCATATTTGATGTAGGGCATAATGAGTCTGGCATCCAGGGGTTTTTAGACTATTATAACAGCATGGATAACTCTGGAATTTCCGTGCTTATTCTATCCCTACAGCGAAGAAAAATTATTTTGGGCATTATTCCACAACTATTCAAATCATTTGATTTCATCATTTGTTGCGAAACGGATAATATCCGAACTATGACCATTGATGAAATTTCGAATCAAATGGGGAAATCTGAAAAGATTCTATATATAAAATCTCCCATTGATGCTATAAACAAGGGGTTAACATTACTCAAAAAAAGTGATGACACCATGGCAATTGTAGGCACACATCACTTTGGAGAACCTATTTCAACCATATTTAATAAATCTTTTAATACATTATAAAGTTGTTATAAATTTTCGGCACGGGGATAACCCTCTCCAACATTAAAATAAACAATCTCACACACCAGTTTCTTTTCATTCAAAATTTAAAACTAATATAGGACAACTATGGAAACGAGTGAATTACAGGCATTAACTGTAAAAGAATTGCAACAATTTGCAAAAAATTTAAAGGCTGAAGATATTTCAGGATTGCGAAAGCAAGACTTGATAAAATTAATTTTAGTCAAACAAGCCGAGAAAAAAGGTAATATTTTTGCCTCAGGAATTTTAGAAGTTCTTCCGGATGGATATGGATTTTTACGATCTCCTGATTATAGTTATTTACCTGGCCCTGATGATATTTATGTATCACATTCTCAGATTAAAAGATTTCGACTACGAACTGGCCATTCCATTTCTGGTCAAGTTAGACCTCCAAAAGATAATGAACGGTTTTTCGCACTGCTACGAGTGGATACGGTAAACGGAATTCCACCTGATAAATCCCGAGATGTGGTGAATTTTGTAAATCTTACTCCATTATATCCTGAAGATATGATTAAGTTAGAAACGCACGATAAAGAATTTTCTACACGTGTTATAGACATGGTTGCACCCATTGGTAAAGGTCAACGTGGACTGATTGTTGCTCAACCCAAAACAGGTAAAACGGTATTATTACAAAAAATGGCCAATGCCATTACCACTAATAATCCGGATGCTAAATTAATTATTCTACTTATTGATGAGCGGCCAGAAGAAGTAACAGATATGGCACGAAGTGTGGATGCAGAAGTTGTGGCATCTACTTTTGATGAGCCCGCAGATCGCCATGTTCAAGTTTCTGAAATGGTAATCGAAAAAGCCAAACGGATGGTTGAGGCTGGTGATGATGTGATTATTTTATTGGATTCAATTACTCGATTGGCTCGCGCATATAATGTGGTGAGTCCGCATAGTGGTAAAATCCTATCGGGTGGTGTTGATTCAAATGCCCTACATAAACCAAAGCGCTTTTTCGGGGCAGCTCGAAACGTTGAATTTGGCGGAAGCTTAACTATTATTGCTACTGCGTTAGTAGATACCGGTAGTCGAATGGATGAAGTTATTTTTGAAGAATTTAAAGGTACGGGCAATATGGAACTTGTATTGGATCGTAATCTTAGTAATAGAAGAATTTATCCTTCAATTGATCTACAGCGTTCGGGTACTCGTCGTGAAGATAAACTCATAGGTCGTAAAGACTTAAGTCGTATTTGGATTCTCAGAAAACTTATGGCTGAGATGACAACTGTTGAATCAATGGAATTCTTATTAGACCGAATAGGTCGCACCAAAAGTAATCGTGAATTCTTAGATTCTATGAGTGGTTAATCGGTGTAAATTATCAGCTCGTTTTAAAGAGTTATTTATATGTTTGCAGATAGAATAGATAGAATTCAGCCATCGGCCACTCTGGCCATGACATCCAAAGCCGCAGATTTGCGTGCTAAAGGTGTTGATGTTATCAACTTAAGTGTTGGTGAGCCTGATTTCCCTACCCCGCAAAATATTCAGAATGCAGCTATCAAAGCTATGTCTGATGGATTTACACGTTATACGCCTGGGGCAGGAATGATGGATTTACGTCAAGCTGCTGCTGACAAAATGAAACGTGATAATAATTTGGATTATAACCCGAAAGAAATCATTGTTTCATGTGGCGGGAAACATTCTTTGTACAATGCGTGCCAAGTTTTGTTTCAAACTGGAGATGAGGTTATAATTTTTGCACCCTATTGGGTTTCATTTCCTGACTTTGTTGCAGTAACCGGCGCAACGCCTGTATTTGTAAATACTGATGCTTCAAAACAATTTGAACCTGATTTTGACGATTTAGCCAACAAGCTAACATCCAATACTAAAGGTATCATTATCAATTCACCTTCGAATCCCACGGGAGGAGTATGGAGCGATGAAGCAGTAAAAAAAGTATTGGCTATTGCAAAAGAACGAGATATTTGGGTATTCTCAGATGAGTGCTATGAGCAGCTCACCTATGATGTGAAATATAAAAGTACAGCAACCCTTGCAGAAGATGATAGTAAAATATTGACATTTCAAAGTTGTTCAAAAACATATGCAATGACGGGGTGGAGAATTGGCTATACTGCAGGAGACGCTGCGGTAATTAAGGCCATGTCAAAATTACAGGGGCAAAGTACATCTTGCCCTAATTCTATTGCGCAAGTTGCAGCCATTGAAGCCTTAAGTGGTGATCAATCTGCAGTAACAAAAATGCGTGATGCATTTAAAATTAGACGGGAACTAATTGTAAACCGTTTAAATTCTATTGAGGGTGTAACCTGTGAAATGCCAGGTGGCGCTTTTTATGTTTTCCCTGAGTTTAAAGACCATTTAGGGAAATCTTTTAATGGTGAAAAAATTAATACATCCTCAGATTTATCTATGTATTTCTTAAATGAAAAAGCGGTTGTTACCGTTGCAGGAGATAGTTTTGGTGCGCCAAACAACATACGGTTTTCGTATGCCGCATCAGAGGAAGAATTAAATAATGCTTTAGATAGGGTTGAAGATGCCCTACAAAACTTAGCGTAAGGAGTAAGTCATGAAACAAGGTATACATCCGGAATA
>JABHHG010000207.1 GCA_018671635.1 Fidelibacterota bacterium
CATAACAACATTGGCCACCAGCACCATTAACAGCGCCACCACCACAATCATCAAAACAATCTACAACCGCCATACCACCACATTCATTATTACAATCAAACTCTGCAGTACCATCACATACACCTAAACAATCCTCCACTGCCATGCCACCACATTCACCATTACAATCAAAAGAATAATAGCAATCTGATTCAAATACAGCAGACGGATCATAGTTACATGCAGCCATATCCATACAACCAAATCCAGTATAGCATTCACCCAAGGTTAGATCTAATGCAGCACCAGCAGAATCAGATAAAATAGCATCTGCTAAACAAATATCGCCATCATAAGAATCGAAAGCAATATTAACAAGAGCTGTATTGCTTGGAGGTAGTTGACCCCCAGTGATATTAAAACCAACTACAACTGACCCACCACCACTTACACTAAAACCATTAGCCTCAGCAGATCCACCGGTGGCAGCAGTAATATTTATACCATTTATATTAAACTGGAAGCCTGACACAGGCTCAGAGTTATTCATTACTACATCCAATGTGCCACCCATCAAGTCTACATTAGCTAGAGATAGAGAAAATCCATCTGCAATACAGTTGGCTGGATCTGTTTCAGTACCATTACATGCACCACAAACATCTTCCTCTGCATCACCATCACACTCACCGGCACAATCATACTCTGATGAACCTTCACAAACGCCAGCGCAATCTTCCATCGCCATTCCACCACATTCACCAGCGCAATCAAATTCAAAGGCACAAGAGCCATCATCATATGTGGCATCCATACTATAGTTACATGCGGAATCATCCATACAACCTGGCGTACCTGAATAACAGTCACCTAATGAAGTTGTGATAGATCCACCTTCTGAATCTGACATTACTGCTTCAGCCAAGCATATCTCAGGCATTGGAGAATCAAATGTAACACTTACCAAAACTCCCTCACCTACAGGCACTGTTGCACCAGTCATTGAGAATCCAAGCACGGTTGAACCGCTAGCTGATAGCATGAATCCAGCATCGGTAGCAGAACCACCAGTGGCACTTGTAATATTTAAACCTGATAGATCAATTTGAAATCCACCTAATTCAAGCTCATTCACCATATAAATATCCATAGTACCAGCAGAAGTATTTACATTTGTAAGTGATAAATTAATACCTAAACATGAAGAGCCATCACCATCACATACACCACACTCATCTTCCATGGCCATTCCACCACACTCACCTAAGCAGTCCAAATCTGCAGTACAATTTCCATCACAATCATAATTGTCTTCAGGATAATCACAGTCACCCTCATCACCATAGTTACATGCATCCATATCATCGCACGTTGGAGGTGGAGGTGAGCCATCATCGTATGTAAACCCTAAATCAGATCCAGTAGCATCTGAAATTGTTACACCACTTAATCCAGTTGGCATACCAGCCAAGTCAAGAGTTAGCAATACACTTGGATCTCCCGGAGTAATGGTTGCACCTGTCAGTGAGAACCCAAGAGCCGTACTGCCACTGGCTGAAACCATAAAGCCGGCTGCAGTTGCATCACCACCAGAAGCACTATTTATAGTAGCACCATCTACCATGAACTGGAAACCACCAATAGGGTCAGTTGTCCAGTAACCTACGTCATACGTACCGTCCTCATTATCCACTAACCAAAGCGTATTAGGTTCATCACCAACTACACCCTCTCCGCCACCGTCATCACCACCACAGCCAAGTGACTCAAAAATTTCCATGGTTTCCGCATCACAATCATCTAAACATTCACCTTCACTAGCATTTTCATAAAAATCACAAAATGCCTCAACGCTATCACCAGGATCTGCACCTTCCCATCCTTCGCAATCTAAAATGCATGCTGGAGGTCCATCTCCATCCCCACCAGCAACTGTTATTGTGCCAACCATACCCATACCTGCATGAGGTGTACATTCATAGTTATAAATACCAGGTATATCAAATGAAAATGAATAACTCCACCCATCATCCGACGCTGAACCACTATAAAATGACTCAGGGTTATCAGGATAAGTGTCAGTCGAACCATCTACATTATGAAAACCACCCATATTTACCCATTGAACTGTCTCACCCACCTCAATCTCTAAATTTGCTGGAGAAAATGAATTACTATCTCCGCCAACATCAACTACATAGTCAGCGCTTCCCTCAAATGCTTCATCGCAATTATCTGCAGCGATACACTCAACACAAATATCTACAAGCATGGTTATTTCTGCATCGTCACCTGTACAATCATCTAAGCAAGGATCTCCATCCCAGCCTGACAATACATTGCAGAATACAACAGCATCATAAGCATCCACTATAAGCTCTACATCAGGGCAATCCATAATACATTCAGGTGGACCGTTATTATCATTACATTCATTTTCATCACAAAAATCATGGCACTCTTGAGTATCACCATAATCATAACAGGCATCATGGCATTCATCACATTCATTACCACCATTATCATCACAATCTGCGTCATTCCATTGCCATTCGAATACATCATCACCAACCTGGTAACAACCCTGCTCAGTATTGTGGCTATCAGCATCACAGAAAGTGCCATCCCATCCATAGCCATTATCTAGGGCATATTGTTCACATTCTCCTGGAGATGAAATTTCTGGATAAAAAGTACCATAGCCATCACCAGAACAGTAGCCAATCGAACCATCTAATTCGGGATTATAATTGTCTTCACAATCATCCCAACAACTACCACCATTAACTCCAGCGTCTAGATTTTCATTAAAAAAATTACAAACGACCTCAAAACAATTTACTTGATCTGGGTCATCGATACATGCTTCTGCAACTGCATCATAACCCGCACAATCATCTATACACTCAGGTGGCCCATCTGACCCTTCTACGTAATAGGTAAAATCTATAGCTATGCCACTAACATCTGAAATGGTTAATGATGTAAATCCTACAGCATCACCACTTAGAACTAAGTTTATCATAGTTCCACAAGGACCAAAAGTAGACCCTGTCATTGAGAAGCCAAGAACCATATCACCACTTGTTGAAATCATCATTCCTGCACCCGCAGCATCGCCACCACTTGCACTATCTACGGTAGCTCCAGCAACTCTAAACTGGAAACCCCCAATATCTGAAGAAGAGTTATAAACAACTGTTCCATCTGAGTTTAATAAAATATTATCTACGGGCAGATCACACCCATCAGCTACATCTCTACCACTTAATAGATTAAATTGAAAATCATCGATAGCAGTATCAATTATATTATTTGCAGCCCATGAGCTATTATTGCTACCTTGAAAATCAGACCAACTAGCAAATAGTGAGCTGACCAATAAACATGAAATAAATAGTTTAGTTATTTTTGTGAATGTTGACATCTTTTCTCCATCGTTATTAATTAAATTACAAAATTAAATTGCAAATTTTTCAAATATAACCGACAAAATCTAGCCTGCCGGGCTTTAAAATTACAAAATTTTTCACACTAATAGTCTTTTTTTTTGTGTCGAGATGTTACAGGACGGCTACACCACCTTAGACAATGCATTATTTATATCCATCAAAAGGTCATCTACATGCTCAATACCTACTGACAATCTTATAAGCCCATCCGTGATCCCTAATTCTACTCGAATTTCTTTAGGAATTGATGCATGCGTCATAGTTGCAGGATGACATACCAAACTCTCCACACCACCCAAACTTTCCGCAAGGGGAAAAATCTCTAAACCCTTCACGAACTGACGCGCATTTTCTACACTGTTTAATTCCACAGAAAGCATTCCGCCATAACCCGGTTTCCCATGTGGATTCAACTGTTGACGCGTGGCCAATTCAAATTGAGGATGTGACGGTAGTCCAGGATAATAAATATTCTTAAACTTCCCTGAATCTTCTAATTTTTCTGCAAGACGCATTGCATTATGGTTATGAGATTCCATTCTCACAGCCAAAGTCTTAAGTGCTCGCTGGGTCAGCCAACAATCAAATGGACCTGGAACTGCCCCCACAGACATTTGAATAAAATGTAACCGATCCATAATTTCAGAATCACTGCCAATCACCACGCCACCAATCACATCACTATGTCCATTGATATATTTTGTGGTACTATGCATGACTAAATCGGCACCCAATGAAAGTGGACGTTGATAATAAGGTGACATAAATGTATTATCTACAACCAATAAAAGGTTATTCTTTTTTGAAATCTGAGAAACAGCTTCTATGTCCGTCAATTGCATCATGGGATTTGTAGGCGACTCAATCACAATCATCTTTGTATTAGATGCAACCGTAGCCTGCACTAATTCTGAATCTGAGGTATCAATCCATGAAGAAGATAGCCCCATATCCTCCATTATTTGAGTCAATAGTCGATATGTACCACCATAAACATTTCCAGAAAGTATCAAATGGTCACCCTGTTTTAAAAGGGTGAAAATGGCTGACATTGCCGCCATCCCAGAAGCAAACATGGCTGCATCAGCCCCACCTTCTAATGAAGCAATGGTTTTCTCTAATGCATTACGAGTAGGATTACCTGCACGGGAATAGTCGTAAGTATATTCCCCAAATTCTTCCTGCTTAAATGTGGATGTTTGATAAATAGGTAATGATACAGACCCATATAATTCCTCTGGTTTTTGACCAACATGAATGGCACGTGTTTCAAATTTCTTTTTCATTATGTTGCTCCATGACATTTTTTATATTTCTTTCCACTTCCACATGGGCATGCATCATTCCGTCCCACCTTATCTTCTACATGTACAGGCTGAACCCTTTGCTGAGGTTGACGCGGCGCGCCACCACCTTGAGGCGGTGCAACGAAACCAGGAGCCGGTGCTTCGTCATGTTGCATTTTCATATTTTTTGGCATGTTCTGTGGAGCTTGAGTAGTTCGTTCATTCAAATGAGAAATATTCGTTCTAAAAATTCTTTTTAATGTTTCACGATTAGTATCAATCATCATCTCGGCAAACATACCGAAACCTTCTTGCTTATATTCGATAAGCGGATTTTTTTGACCATATGCTCTCAATCCAATTCCTTCTCGGAGTTGATCCATTGCATATAAATGTTCGCGCCATTTTTCGTCGATAGTTCTCAACAATACATATTTCTGAAAGCGATCGAACATACCATCTTCAGAAGAATCTCGTTTGAATGAAAGTATGGAATGCGCCCCTTGACGAATCAAATCTTTCAATTCTTCAGATGAATCAATCTTTGTGTCTTCAGCACTAATATCTAATGAAAATGCATTGAGTACATCTTGACTTAACGATGCCCAATCCCAATCTGTAGGCTTATCCATACTGCAAAATTCAGCTTCAAGTTGATCTAAATATTCTGATAAAATTGATTCAATTTCAGGAGAAATTTCGTCACCATGAAGTGCAAAATCACGACGGTTATAAACGATTTCTCGTTGTTGATTCATTACATTATCATATTCAAGTAAATGCTTACGAATTCCAAAATTTCTGCCTTCAACTTTTTTCTGTGCACGCTCAATAGATTTTGTTACCATAGAATGGGTAATCACCTCTCCCTCTTCAACGCCCATTCGGTCCATTACTTTGGCAATGCGATCAGAATTAAAAAGACGCATCAAATCATCTTCCAAACTAAGGAAAAATATTGACTCACCTGGGTCACCTTGACGTCCAGATCGACCCCGAAGCTGGAGGTCAATTCTACGAGATTCATGACGGCCTGTTCCTAATATAAATAGACCCCCATTTTCTTTCACGCCTTCGCCCAATTTAATATCGGTTCCACGCCCCGCCATATTTGTGGCAATGGTAATTGCGCCATTATGACCCGCACGGATAATTATTTCTGCCTCTTTTTGATTCTGCTTGGCATTCAATACATTATGCGGAACTTTCTGACGACGAAGCATACGAGAGAGCGTTTCAGATTCTTCAACAGAAGTGGTACCTACCAATAGGGGTTGTCCCTTATGAAATAATTCCTGAATCTTTTTAATAGTGGCATTATACTTTTCACGTTTAGACCGATAAATTATATCTTCATGGTCTTGACGAACAATTGACGTATTCGGAGGAATCTCCACCACATCTAACTTATAAATTTCCATAAACTCATTGGCTTCTGTGGACGCTGTTCCCGTCATACCCGCCAATTTATCATACATCCTAAAATAATTTTGGATGGTAATTGTGGCCATCGTTTGTGACTCTTTTTCAATAATCACATTCTCTTTTGCCTCTAATGATTGATGTAGTCCATCACTGAAACGACGCCCATGAAGCACCCGTCCAGTATGTTCATCAACAATTAAAACCTTGCCTTCTTTCACAATATAGTCCACATCTTTTTCAAAGAGTGAATATGCTTTCAATAATTGATTAATTGCATGGATGCGATCGCTCCGCTCAGCGTGTAAAGATTGAGCATCCTCTTTCTTTTTTAGAATATCGGTTTTAGAAATATTGGGCGTATTTTCAATCTCATGGAAGATTTCGCCTAAATCTGGAATTACGAAATTTTCTGGTTCTGATGGAGATAAATATTCACATCCCATTTCTGAGAGATCAATAATATTTGAACGTTCATCTATACTGAAATATAGGGCTTCATCAAGTTCAGGCAATTTTTTATCACGGATGTACTCACTCTCCATTTTCATTACCATCTGTTGAGTGCCCTGCTGTTGAAAAATCTTCAATAAGCGACGATTCTTTGGTCCACCTCTTTGTGCCATTAACAATTTAATCGAGGCTTCTCGATCATCTTCACCTAATAATTTTTCAGCATCTGAAACAAGGGTATTCACCAACAACGTTTGCTTCTTCAGCAAACCTTCAATACTATTACGCCATTGCGTATATTGCTGATTTCCGGGGGCATCAACTTGCCCTGAAATTATAAGTGGGGTTCTGGCTTCATCTACCAAAACTGAATCAACCTCATCAACAATGGCAAAAGCATGGCCTCGCTGCACTTGATCTTCAGGAAGTACAGACATATTATCTCGTAAATAATCAAATCCAAATTGACTATTTGTGCCATAAGTAATGTCATATTCATACATTTTCTTACGATCTTCACTACCCATTTGATTAAGAATACAGCCTACGCTAAGTCCCAGAAAATTAAATAAAATTCCCATCCATTGGCTGTCACGTTCGGCCAAATAATCATTTACCGTAATAACATGCACGCCTCGTCCAGTTATGGCATTGAGGGCAATGGGAAGGGTGGAAACAAGCGTTTTGCCCTCACCGGTTTTCATTTCAGCTATTCGGCCTTGATGGAGTACAACGCCCCCAATCAACTGAACATCATAGTGAACCATTCTCCACGTTTCTTCAATGCCCATCATTTTGAAAACGGTGCCATCGAGTCGACGAGATACATCCTTAACTATGGCAAATACTTCAGCCATTTTATCATCTAAAAAAGTCTGTTCAACTTTTAAAATTTCATCATCAAGATCTGAATCTTTTAATCCCTCAGCAATAAACGTGGTTTTTGAGGATTCAATCTTATGCTTTAAATCATCTTGAATGCTTATGAAACGTTGCTTTATGTCATCATCAGACAGTGTTTCGAATGATGGATATATTGCGTTAATCTCATCCACAAATGGATATAGCGTCTTTAAATCCTTATCAGATTTTCGACCAAAAATTTTAGTGACTATTTTCCCAAATACTGACATATTTATATCTCGAACTTAATTAAACCTTTTAGTGAATCATTATATACAGAATCTAAAATTCCATTTACAAATCGGCTACTATCATCTGTGCTGAATATTTTTGCAATCTCAACGCCTTCAACAATTGATACTTTTGGAGGTACACTGTCTTCGTGAAGCATTTCAGAAATTTCTAATCTTAAAATAAGTTTATCCATTAATGACACACGTTTCATTTCCCAATTTTTTAGCCGAGCCTCAATCAGACCATCAGAACTTTCTCGATGGTCAATTGCCAATCGAGTCAGTTTTCCACCATAGGTAATTACATCTGCAGATGGAGATTCCTCTAGCTCTTCAACAATAGTTGCAATGGCATTCCCGGGTTCAGTCTCCGCAACTTCATGCGCATAAAGTGCTTGCAATGCGATGACTCGTGCCAAACGCTTCTCTTTTCGTGTCATATCTTCGAATGATTTATCCACGGATTTTAAATGACTTTTTATATGGTAAATAGAATGATTTCAATTCACCAATTTGTTTTATTCTATCTTCTGCTTGCAAATCAGATGCCTTATTTGTGGCGATTCCATCTTTCTCAGATCGTTTAAATATTTCCATTAAAGTATCATAAATTCCTTCAGCTTGACTAAATGCGCGTTCACGATTATATCCCCCTAACTCGTTTGACACATTGATAAGCCCACCTGCATTAATGGCATAATCCGGAGCATAAAGCATTCCCTTTTTCATAACCTCTAAGCCATGAACATCAGGATCCTTTAATACATTATTTGCAGCCCCTGCAATGACTGAACACTTTAAGCGTGAGATAGTATCATCATTCACGGTTGCTCCCAATGCACATGGTGCATACACATCCACATCAAGGTCGTAGATTTCATCAAGGCCTACTTTTTTGCCACCATATTTTTTCACCACATTTTCTATGGCATCTTCATGGATGTCTGTGACGAAAAGTTCAGCACCATCTTTATACAAAAATTCAGATAAATATGTACCCACGTGACCCAAACCTTGAACCGAAACTTTTAGGCCATCTAATGAATCTCTACCTAATTTTTGTTTAATCGCTGCTTTCATTCCAACATACACACCGTACGCAGTCACAGGAGATGGATCTCCACTACCGCCTAAGGTTTTAGTAATACCCGTTACATAATTGGTTTCCATACGGACATGTTCCATATCTTTCATACTGGTACCAACATCTTCAGCCGTAATATAGCGTCCACCTAAACCTTCAACGAATCGCCCAAAAGATCTAAAAAGATCTTCAGACTTTTCTTTTTTAGAATCACCAATAATTACTGCTTTACCCCCACCAAGATTTAATCCTGCAATAGCAGCTTTGTATGTCATACCTTTTGACAAACGAAGCACATCAACTAATGCTTCTTCTTCTGTGGCATAATTCCACATTCTACATCCACCTAATGCAGGGCCAAGTATAGTATTATGGATAGCCACGATGCCCCTTAGTCCTGAATGAGGGTCGCAAAAATATGCAATTTGCTCATGACCCATTTTTGTCATTCTTTTAAAAATATCCAATTTATTCTCCGTTTATTTTAGCAATGCTCGGGCAATTACTAATCTTTGTATTTCTGATGTACCTTCATAAATCTGTGTAATTTTTGCATCACGCATTAACCGTTCAACACCCGATTCTCTAATATATCCATAACCACCGTGAATCTGCACACAATCGGTTGATGCCTTCATGGCAGCTTCTGATGTATATACTTTTGCCATGGATGCCAAATGACCATAGTCTAGCCCATTTTGTTTTGCCCATGCCGCTTTATGTATCAATAAACGTGCCGTTTCAATATTCATAGCCATGTCTGCCAATTTAAACTGTATGCCCTGATTTTCAGAAATGGGCTTGCCAAACTGAATTCGTTCCTTAGAATATGAAATAGACGCATCCAATGATGCTTGGGCAATTCCCAATGCTTGAGAAGCGATTCCAATACGACCCCCATCAAGGGTTGTGAGTGCAATTTTAAATCCAATGCCTTCTCCGCCTACCAAATTTTCAACTGGAATTTTCACATTATCAAAATACAATTCACTGGTGTCAGATGCACGTATTCCTAATTTATCTTCAGGCTTTCCAGCCTCAAATCCATCCCACCCTTTTTCAACGATAAAGCATGAAATCCCCTTGTGCCCTACTCCTGTTTCAGTCATTGCAAATAACATTACAATATCAGAATTTATGCCATTGGTTACCCAATTTTTAGTTCCACTCACCACATAATGGTCACTATCTTTTTTGGCCACCGTTCGCATATTTGAAGCATCCGAACCAGATTGTGGCTCAGAAAGTGAATACGCACCAATTTTCTTTCCACTTGCCAATGGCTTTAAATATTTCTCTTTCTGAAAATCAGAACCAAATTTTTCGAGCAAATAACAAACTAGCGAATTATTTACCGACATTACTACCGAAGCCGATGCATCAACTCGAGCGATTTCTTCCATAGCCAAAGCATAAGAGACTACATCCATTCCGCCACCATCCCATTCGGTTGAGGTCATCATTCCCATGAAACCTAATTCGCCCATTTTTTTTATGGCTTCTCGTGGCCAAATCTTCTTTTCATCACGCTCAACTACACGGGGAGCCAATTCATTTATGGCAAAATCTCGGGCAGTTTTCCGAATCATTTGTTGCTCTTCTGTCAGTGAAAAATTCATTTACATCTCAATTATTTATAATTATAAAATCCATGTCCAGTTTTTCGGCCTAATATTCCAGCAGCAACCATCTTTTTTAATAATGGACATGGCCGATATTTACTATCACCCAATTCTCTGTGAAGCACCTCCAAAATTGCCAAACAAACATCTAAGCCAATTAGGTCGGCTAATGTTAGCGGTCCCATTGGATGCGCCATTCCCAATTTCATTATATCATCTATTGCCTGTGCTTCAGCCACACCTTCCATGAGGCAAAAAATAGCTTCATTTATCATGGGCATTAAAATTCGATTTGCCACAAAACCAGGATAATCATTACACTCTACTGCAATTTTATTCATTTTTGCCGATAATTCCTGAACGACTGAAGCCGTTTCATCACTGGTGAGATGCCCACGGATTACCTCAATTAACTTCATCACTGGCACTGGATTCATAAAATGCATGCCAATCACCTTTTCAGGACGATTTGTATTTGATGCAATTTCGGTAATTGAAATTGATGATGTATTGGTGGCAAGAATACAATCTGAATTACAAATTTCATCTAATTCTTTAAATATAGATGCTTTGATTTTTGGATTCTCAGTAGCCGCTTCAACTACAATTTGGCAATCTGCAAGTGCATCCATTTCTGTGGATGTAGAAATTAGCCCAATTGCTAAATCTTTTTCATCTGCAGAAATTTTTTCTTTCTGAACTTGGCGATCCATATTTTTTGAAATTACAGCTAAACTTTTATCGAGGAACTCAGCATTAATATCTACCAATACAACTTCAAGTCCACTTAATGCAGAAACATGGGCAATCCCATTTCCCATTGTACCTGCACCAATGACACCGATTTTATTCATTACACCCTCTCCACGATTACGGCTGATGCTTCACCACCGCCAATGCAAATAGAGACCATTCCACGTTTGGCATCTTTCTGATTCATGGCGTTCAACAATGTACACATAATTCGTGCACCAGATGCACCAATAGGATGCCCCATTGAAACAGCTCCACCCAACACATTTACTTTTTCTGAATCTAATTTTAGATTTTTTTCAGCCGCCATGGTCACCACAGCAAATGCCTCATTAATTTCAAAAAGGTCAATGTCAGCCATAGAAAGGCCTGCTTTTTCAACCGCCTTATTCATTGCCTTCACTGGCGCAGTGGTAAACCATTCTGGTGCATGGGCAGAAGATGCTTGTGATACAATTTTAGCCAGGGGAGTTAACCCCAATTCTTTCGCTTTATCTTCTGACATTAACACCACTGCTGCTGCACCATCATTAATAGTACTAGCGTTACCTGCAGTAACTGAACCATCTTTTTCAAATGCTGGACGTAATGCACGCATTTTATCAAAATTTACACGATTAGGCTCTTCATCAACAGAAACAATTACTGGCTCACCTCTTCGCTGAGGCACTGCTACGGGGACAATCTCATTGGCAAATAATCCATTTGAAATGGCACCTTGAGCACGTGTATATGAGCGTTCTGCAAAATTATCTTGATCTTCACGAGAGAATTCATATTCTTTGGCACAAATTTCAGCACAATTTCCCATATGTTGATCGTTATACACATCCCATAGGCCATCGTGAATCATGCCATCAATAAGCTTACCATGACCCAAGCGAATGCCATCACGACTGCCCATTAAATAATGTGGAGATTGACTCATATTTTCCATGCCACCGGCAACCACTACATCCGAATCTCCTGCTAAAATGGACTGTTGCCCTTGCATGATGGCCTTTAATCCAGATCCGCACATCTTGTTGATGGTTAATGTTTCTACATCATTGGGAATCCCAGCATAAATGGCGGCTTGGCGTGCAGGGGCTTGACCTAATCCTGCCGGAAGTACACATCCCATAATTACTTCGTCAACATGACTACCATCAAGATTGCATTTATCTAAGGCACCTTTAATAGCTGTTGCTCCCAAATTGGGTGCAGATACTGTGCTCAACGCGCCCTTGAACGAACCCAATGGTGTACGTGCATATGATACAATTACGACATTTTTTGACATTCTACAATGACTCCAAATTTTTACTTTTTAGGGGATTTAGCATTTTTGCCATAGGCTTTAATAATATCTTTCACCAATCGGTGACGAACTACATCATTTTCATCAAAGAAAACGAAATCAATGCCATCTACATTTTTGAGGATTCGAGTAGCTTCAATTAATCCTGATGAATCACGAGGCGGTAAATCAATTTGAGTAATATCGCCAGTAATAATGGCCTTTGAGGTTACGCCCAATCGAGTCAAAAACATTTTCATTTGCATTGTAGTGGCATTCTGAGCCTCATCTAAAATCATGAATGCATTATGCAATGTTCGTCCACGCATGTATGCTAATGGTGCCACTTCAATGGTTCGTTGATCTAAATAGACTTTCAACTTATCACGGGGAATCATATCATTCAATGCATCATAGAGAGGCGTCAAATAGGGGTCAACTTTTTCTTTCAAATCTCCAGGGAGAAAGCCCAATCGCTCACCCGCCTCTACGGCAGGACGCGTAATTACAATACGCTCAACTTCTTTTCGTTTTAATGCGGCTACAGCACTGGCTACCGCTTGATAGGTTTTTCCCGTTCCAGCTGGGCCAACAGCAAAGACTATATCATTTTTTTGCACAGCTTCAAAATATAACTTCTGTCCTTGGGTTCGGGCAGAAACGACCCCTTGGTGGGTGTGTAGTACAATGGGCATACCTTCACTTGTGGAAGAAACAGTGCCTCCATTTCCACTTTTGGCCAGACCAATCAGCGACTTCATATCGTCTGTATCAACAAAACCTTTTTGGCTGATGGTAGAAATCATGTCGTTAAAAATGGACTCAATAATTTCCAATTCAGCCTTTTTGCCATCTAAACTTACAGAATTACCCCGAACCACAATCTTCGTATCAAATTTTGATTCTATGGTCTTAATATTTTCATCACGCATCCCCACAAAAGCCAGCGGATCAACCTCCGTGATATCAATTTTCTTCTTCAATAAATCAACCTTTTATAAATAGGAAAAGCCCACTCCCACATGGGGTTTGGGCTTTGTTTCCAAAATATGATAATTCCATTTTCATAAAGCCAAGTAATTTACGCATAAATCACTCAGTTTTCAAATCATCCATCACTATCTTCAATAATAGATAAATGTAAATCATCTAACTGCTGTTCATCAACCGGAGATGGCGAATTATCCATAAGAGAAATTGCCGAGGTGGTTTTAGGGAATGCAATCACGTCACGAATTTGGTTCGACCCCACCAATAACATGACGATTCGATCTAAACCAAATGCCATTCCACCATGAGGAGGTGCACCATATTTGAATGCATTCATGAGGAAACCAAATTTCTCATCGGCATCTTCATCACTTATTCCCAATAATGTGAATATTTTAGCTTGCAAATCTTTATCGTGAATACGAATAGAACCGCCGCCCAACTCATATCCATTCATCACAATATCATATCCTAACGACCGAATGTTTCCAGGGTCAGTATCCATTTTTTCCACATCTTCGGGGTGGGGTGATGTAAAAGGATGATGTAGCGCATCCCATCGTTCCGAATCTTCATTCCATTCAACCAGAGGAAAATCAACTACCCACAACGGTGCCCATGCCTTTTCATCAATGAGATTTTCACGTTTTGCCAATTCAATTCGCAAGGCACCCAAGGCATTAAATACCACTTTGGCTTTATCGCCAATAATAAAAATCACATCACCATCATTCACCGATAAATCAGAAATAATATTTTTTTGAACATCTTCAGGGAAAAATTTACTGATTCCACCATCTAATACACCCGCTTTGCATTTCATCCATGCTAAACCTTTGGCGCCATAATAAGTCTTCATTTTGTCCGTTAACTCGTCAATAACCTTTCGGCTATATGATTCAGCATTAGGACACACAACGGCTTTCACGCGACCATCTGCATCCAAAACGGACTTAAATGCATTGAAGTCGGAGCGTTCAACATAGGATGCAAACTCATTCAGTTCAATTCTAAATCTTGTGTCCGGCTTATCTGAACCATATTTTTCCAACGCATCATAATAAGTGATCACGGGGAATGATTCTGGCAAATCCACATCCAAAGTGGACTTCCATAAATAACGGGTTAAATTGGTCCCCAATTCTACTACATCATCTTGCTCAACAAATGACATTTCAATATCAATTTGTGTAAATTCAGGTTGACGGTCTGCCCTGAAATCTTCATCCCTAAAGCATTTTACAATTTGGAAATACTTGTCCATGCCCGACACCATAAGCAATTGCTTATACGTTTGGGGGGATTGTGGCAGTGCATAAAATCGACCTTTATGAATTCGGCTGGGCACTAAAAAATCTCGTGCACCCTCGGGAGTAGATTTCATCAGCACCGGCGTTTCAACTTCGATAAATCCACCATCATTCATAAAATTACGGGTGGCAATGGCTGCCTTATGGCGCATGACCATATTACTTTGAAGTTCTTCGGTTCTGAGCTCTAAATATCGATATTTTAACCGATGATCTTCACCTGCAGAATTTCGGTCATTAATATCAAATGGGGATGGATCCGATTCGTTATAGACTTCTAACTCTGTTACTTCCACATCAATTTCGCCGGTAGGAATATTCGTATTTTTTGCATCATCTGGTCGTGCAACTACCATACCGGTAATACCGATTACATCTTCCAGACCCAAGCGTTTTACTTTGGCCAATGCATCTTTGTTTAATGATTCATTAAACACAATTTGGGTTTTACCATAACGGTCCCGAAGATCAATGAATCGTAATCCACCTAAATCACGACTTTTAGATATCCACCCATTGAGGGAAATAGTCTCACCAATATTAGAGGCGCGCAGTTCACCGCATGTATGCGTACGTTTAATCAATTTTTGCTCCGAAAATTAAGGCTGAAATTTAGGCTTTTTTGCCCACTGAAACAGGGGAATTATTCTTCAGGATAATGAAAAGTGACCACTTCTTTTAAATCGGGATGGAGACTTTTTGATACGGGGCAATGGTGAGCCGCTCGTTCTAATATGGTTTGATGCTTCTCACTTACGGGCTGAATAAAGGTAATATCTACATGGATTTCTGCAATTCGGCGCGGCTCTTCACCCATTACTTTTTTTACGGTGGCAAAGGTGCCATCAATATTTATATTTTGAGTGTTGGCGGTAATCCCCATGATAGTGAGCATACAACTACCCAATGCAGAGGCCAACAAATCAGTGGGTGAAAAGGCTTCACCTTTTCCTTGATTATCAACAGGTGCATCGGTAATAATATCATCGCCAGATTTTAAATGGGTGGACCATGTTCGCAATTCGCCTGAGTATATTATTTCAATTTGATGTTCCATTATTCCTTTAATCTTTCACCTCCCCTACAGATTCATTAATAATTTACAATTGATAACTGCTCTCCCATGCCCCTGCCAAGATAATAAAAACTCTGTGTCTTAGTACCTCTGTGGTAAAAATCGAAACCAAAAAACTGACCCTTGTCCTACCGGCCTAAAATTATATTTACCACTTGAACAATATCTAAAATATCGATGACTCCATCACCATTCATATCACCCGCTTGCATTTGAGTTTCAGTAAGCTCCCAACCACCAATTAAAACATTCACCAATATTACAACATCTTGAATATTCACATTATCGTCATCATTTAGATCACCAGAAATTATATTATAATTATCATCCAATACAAAATCCCAGATGCCACGACCATAGGTACCAAAACGTGCCGTTTGCAGTGTAGGTACATAATCTACCGTCCAATAGGTTTGATCTGGAGCAGCCAACCCTGCTAAATCAAACCATTCCTCCTCATATACATCATAGACATAGGGTCCCACCTCTGTGGCGGCAAATAAGAGCTCACCACCATCCGATGTGGCCAATTGATATACTAATGTATTGGGTAGCCCTGCATTCATGGATTGAAAACTAACACCATGATTGATTGATTTATATACTGGGGAATTGGAATATCCACTGCCACCGATATACACCACACCCAATTCAACTGGTGATGGCTCTATAGTAGAACCATAAAAATATTGTGGTGATGGACCTGTAAAGTTATTGGTCATTTGCCATGAATGACCAGTATCTGCACTATGATAGAATTTCCCTGATTCAGTAAGCACATATCTATAATTATCATTAATGGGGGAAATTGCCATGGCTGAAATGGTCCCTGAAAATGATTGATCTAATTGTTCATAATCGATACTCCAACTGCTGGCAGTCAGTTTAAAAATATGATTACCGGTTGTTTCAGACCCGCCACCCAAATAGGCTACATTAGCTTGTTGAGGGTCTGCAATCATGGGAGCAATCCACATATGCCCGTCGCCAGGAAAGTCTAAGGTCATGCCACCACCACCACCTTGGGGATTATTATAATACATGGTAAAACCAGGATAATTACACCATAGAGTCTCCCCACCATCACCAGAAACTAAATGACCATAATCACCGCTTACAGATTGTACAAAATCTAAAATTCCACCTTCATCACCATTACTACGCTGAAAGCCTTGATCTTGACTCCCCACATAAATATGATATGGCGGTGTTCGTTTGGTGTAGGTGGAATAATACTGACTTACGCCTAATCCATTAAGCGATAAATTATTGGCATCATTCAAATCAGCATCCATCATATAAATACCGCCATCCGTAGAAATCAATGCAAACTCGTTAAATTCTTCATCTAAGAAAAACCTGATCTCTGGAATATCAGCATGGAGGTCGTTTACGGGGTCATCATAATATGCCCACCAATCATTAATTACTTGCCAACTATTTCCTGAATTGGTACTACGGAAGGCTTCCATCCCCCCAATGGCCACAACATCACTATTAATATTAGAGGATCCAAAGCTGTTCACCATAAACCACCATGAACTGGGTGATTCGCCTCGATTCACCCATGTATTTCCACCATTACTGGAAAAATAAATATCACTGCCATATAGTACATAGAAAAATGGTGAGTTCATCCCCATCCCGCCTGTGAGCAATACTTCACCTGAACTATTAGAGTCAAAGGTTGAAATCAACTCTACATCGTGTGTTGTTACCCGATAAAAAGAATTATCATTCACAATATAAACATCCCCACCAAAATATCGGTCAGTCCATAAATCAAAATGATCTGGCATCTCAATGGAATTGAATCCATTATGACTATCAAAACTCACAAAATGTTGGAATGAAACCCCAAAATCTGTAGATCGATAAAGCTTGGTTTCGTTTCGATTATCTTCACTATCCCACTCTTTTACCAATGCATATATATCTGTTCCTAATAGTGCATATCGTTTGATGGTATTTACATTCTCTAGCCCAGAAGTAGGATTTAATATAAGCCCATCAGAGTCAGAATAATAAAAAGCCTCATTTGAACCTACCACTAATCGAGATATACCATCTGCATCAATTAATCGTAAAAAGGATATACCCTTTATTTGCATATAATCATTCATGGATTCCCAATTTTCGCCATCGATACTTCCACGCCAAATATTACCACCAGAAGATGCACAATAAATGAGTCCATTTTCAAAATCAATCTCCGCAGTACGAATACGACCTGCCAAATTATTGCTGCCACGCTCATTCCACTCACCTGTAATATTTCGATTGGCGGTGCTCACACGGTTTAATTCACTACGATTCAATTCACCATTCTGTAATCGGGATTCCAATTCGTGTCGCACCTTTTCAGATTTCTCTTGTCGCGTGTGGCGATCCATCTCTTGCCAATCCGTTTCAGGATGTGAACGGTGCATCTGTTTTATATATTCTTTGCGTTCATTCTTAAAATCTTTACGTCGTAATTTCTTCTCTACAAATTCGGTTGGTACGGGCCGTCGATTTTCAGCTGCATTTTGCTCAACATTAAAATATGAGGCCAATAACCCCACCGCTATCAATATGGGTATAATATAAATTTTAGTATTATTCATCGGTCTAATTTAAATATATAATTTCGTTACGGGCATGACAATTACAGGATGTTACAAAGTGGGGATTTGGGGTTGGTAGAATGGTCGGAGGGTGAGGGGTGAATAGAGGTTAGATGATTAGAGATTAGACACCCTTAGACAAGAACAAAAAACGGCATAAATAGTCATAGATTGTCATGCTGAATCATATATTTTCTAAGACAAACTATTGAGATTCTTTGGCAAGCTCAGAATGACAGGAACTGGGAACTCAGGAACTTTCTTTCCTAATCCCTATTTTTCAATTTTCACTAAAAGGTTATCTTCAAAATATAGCCGTTTGGCTTTGGGATTATCATCAAATGACCACATTTCATACAATCGGCCACCTCTATCTATTTTATCTGTAAATGTCGGCTCACCGGTAATCTCCATAGCTTGATGCAATGTCATTCCCAGCAATAATAAATGACGACTTTTATCATCAATTTCTCTCTGTTTGACTTGCATCATTTCTTTCATCGTTTTACGTGTTTCATCCGCCTCAATTTCCGCTAATTTTAATGAAAGTTCTTCAATAACTGGACCTAAATCATCTTGCCTTTTGGGATGAATCTCAATAATTGTTTCTAACGATTGGATGGCCAAAATGTATTCTTCTTGTTCAGTAAATAAATTGGCTTCATCCATGAGCCCCACAATCAAATCATTATATTTTTTCTTTACTGCGGTTTTACTTTCAATACTCACTTGAAGGGCTTTCTTATAATAGGTGTAGGCTGTATTGAAACTTTTACGCTGAAAGAGTACATCTCCCTTTTCAAGATAGAGCTCTGCTAAGGCATCATCCCCTAATGGATATTCTGGTGCAATACGCCGTGCCTTTTGAATAATATCTTCGGCCTGTCTAAATGTCATTTCAGATTTATGCAAGGCCACCGAATCAATAAGCACCATGGCTAAATCTTTTTTACGAGAATTAATCTCAAATAACAAATCTTCATCTGCTGTCCCAGATGCTTTACTAAGCCATCCCGCTGCCGTATCTAAATCTTTATCCTTCAAAGACTCCAGACCTTGTCTAAATTGTTGAAAGGGAATTTGGGCATAGCTGAATGCTAACATTTCTTCTGCTTTACTTTTACGAGAATGATTGGGATAATCACCAATAAACTTTTCAAATCCCGAAGAAGCTTCTTCGTAGCGTTGATTTACCAAATGGGCAAACCCATGATCTCCTGATGTTCGCTTACCACCAAAAATTGTACCAAACGTAATAAATAGTCCTTTGGCATGGAGATCAAGTCCTGTGATATGTGAGATATGGCTGAAATCATCTACCGTTAAAAATTTGGTATGATGCCACCTGCCCTCAATACCATACACAAAAGAAAATGGTCTATTCTTGGGATGATATACAGCACGAAGCCCCAGTGCAAATGCCTCACTTACCCCTTTTCCCTCTAAATAATAATCGCCACCCGTAGTTTCATACAGAGTTCCAGCGCTATATCCCAACGCATGATATGCATATCCCATGAGAAAGTTTGTGGCCTGAAATGTAAGGGATGTATTGAAATTGAATGTATTAATAATAGGGCGAAATCTAAACTTTCCTATGTGACTCTCTGTGGGTAATTGAGTGTTCCACCCCACCGGCAACGAAGGATTAGATGAAGCACTCATTCTACTATACCCTAGTCCAAATTGCAAATCTACCAAATTTTGATAATACAGATAATTGGTAACATTAATTCGTAAAAAATCTACTTCTAAAAATAATGCTTTACGATTTCCTTCACTATTGATAATATCAAAGGTAGTGGTGGTAGAATCCAACACCACTGGTAGGGTTGTTCCTAATCTTGTTTCAAATAGACTACTATCCCAATAATCAGATCCACCATAGGTGAGTTGACCTACCCGTATATCAAATGGGGTAAATGAAATGGGCTCACGATAAATATTTCGACGTAGAAGAATATTCCAATAATAATCGAAGGTGGTGGTGGTCCATGTCTGCTCTTTGGCAAGCAGAATAGAGCAAAAAGCTATAATAATATAGAGGAATCGCTGTATCAAGTGGCTTAAATCTATGGAGAAACGAGGGTAAAAAAAAAGATAATCCAATGTTTTTCTCCTCTTAAAAGCCGTTTCACCAATGGGTGAATAAGGTGTAATTTTCATCCCTATGTTTTTATATCGATTCATACTTTTGGCACTAATCTCCTGTATTTTCACCCAAATTCCCGGTGCATTTTCAGTAACGCGCATCCATTATGGGGGCGGTGGAGATTGGTATGCTGACCCCAGTTCTCTTCCTAATTTACTGAGTTACGTTGAAAGATATACCAATATTACCGTAAATAAAATGGAACAACGGGCCAAAATTGGCGATGACTTGTTTCATCGAAGTCCATACCTCTATATAACAGGACATGGAAATATAAAATTTACAGATGATGATGCATTCACATTGAGAGATCATCTTTTGGCAGGGGCATTCCTTCATGCGGATGATAATTATGGTATGGATAAATCATTTCGCCGCGAAATGGAAAAGGTTTTCCCGGACAAAGAATGGGTAGAATTACCCCCATCACATGATATTTTCAATATTCATTTTTCGCTACCAAGGGGTCTCCCAAAAGTACATGAACATGATAAAAAACGTGCCCAAGCATTGGGGCTTTTTGAAGATAATCGACTTCTTGTACTCTATACTTTTGAAAGCGATTTAGGTGATGGATGGGAAGATGAGGGCGTTCATCATGATGACCACCAAATCCGTACCGCTGCCCTTCAAATGGGAACCAATATCATTGTATATGCGTTGAGCCAATAATGAATTCACCCATTACATCATATTTACAAGCATACCGACAATGGACAGCAAAACTTCGCATTGTGAATAGTGGCGTTCAGTTTGTAAAATTCTGTTTGCCACTTTTAACCCTCATCATTTTGATGGAAGCTATATTTTACAATTCAATACAAGTTAGAAGCCATCTCATGGCATATCTTTTGGGTGGCATATTCAGTGTTGTAGGGTATTTAATTTTAGAATGGGTGCTCCATCGATACCAGTTTTTTGGAAATAGCACGGATGATGTTTTGGCAAATGAAATTGGCCGAGTACATCCCCATATTAAAGATCGATTACTCAATTCCCTCCAATTGGATGCTCAAATCAAAACCGACCCCAAAGGTAAAGATCTTGCAGAGGCCGCCATTTTACAAATTAGGAAGGATGTTGATACGCTTCCTACTCAAACTATATATGCATCCATACCCCAAAAACTGAAACGTGAAATCAGTTATGTTATGGGTGGGCTCAGTATACTCTTTTTACTCACATTTAGTTTTTCCACAGCTGCCATTAATCGAATAATACACCCCCATCAACACTTCCATGCACCCGTGCCATTCACGCTAACGTCATTGTCTAATCATGTGGATATTTTGGGTGGAGATACCATCTCCGTTTCTATCGCTGGAATTGGCGATTTACCCGACTCCATATCCATTGTATGGAATGATAAACAGGGTGAACATCGAGCAACCGCACATGAGTCTGGAGAACTTTACACCTTTACATTCCCCAATATTCGCCAAAACTTGGTGTGGCACGGGCAATTTGAAAACGATAGATTCTTTAGTCCATGGAATGTAATAAAAACTAATTCAGATACTATTTTTGTAACGGATCGACCCATTATTGAATCGGTAAATTTTACCATTATTCCACCATCCTATACCGGTGAATCTGCAAGTTCTCATCCTGGGAATATTACCAATCTTCAACTCCTTGCTGGGAGTAAAGTCCAAATTCAAGCTACTGCAAGTAAACCATTACAAAAGGCATGGATGCATCTTGAAGGTGCGGGTGAAAGAAAATTTAATTTACGAGGTACGTCCATGGAAAGTACGCTCACGCTGGGGTCATCCGTTACTGGTGCACTCTTTTGTAAAGATGAAAATGGGGTGGAAAATTTAAATCCAACTTATTACCGTTTTAATGTGTACCACGATTCTGCCCCCGATATTTTGGTAACCAGTCCAGAATTTGAGTTTGAATTAGATGAGTCAAATGGTTTCAATATTACATTCCAAACCAGCGACGACTATGGTTTTTCATCGGCGTGGATTGAATACAAATTGATTGCCCCCTATTATTTAGGCGCACAAGATACATCAATCCATCGGCGTGAAATTAGAGAGCTTTCTACATCTGTTCGCTCTCAACAAGTGGTTCACTATTGGGACATGAATCACCTCCAACCTGCTCCCGAAGATGAAATCCATTTTACTATTCACATTGCAGATAATAATACGGTGACGGGGCCATCCATTTCAACGACTCCACTTTTTATTGGGCGTTACCCATCAATTGAAGATATGTTCAAACAGCTTGAGGCAGAAGAAGAACAAGTTGAAGCATACGCAGATGAAATGGCCTCTGATTTAGAGGATGTTCAAGACTTAGTAGAATCGCTTCAATTAGAAATGTTGAAATCAGATGAGATGTCTTGGGAGCAACAACAAAAGGCTGAAGAAACCATTCAACAGATGCAGGAAGTTTTCAATCAATTAGAAGACATCCAAGAAACCGTTCAAAAGATGCAAGAACAGGCCGAAAAAAATAATTTAGTTTCGGATAAGCTGACAGAAAAATTTGATAAGTTCCAAGAATTATTAGAATCCATTATGACCCCTGAACTCATGGCCGCCATGGAAAAAATGCAAGAGGCCATGCAGAATATGGATATGAAAGAGATGTTAGATGCCTTGGAAGATTTTGATTATGATTTAGAGGCATTTGAAGAACAATTAGATCGTTTTATTGATATGTTTGAGCAGGCCATCGCAGAGCAAAAGATGGATGAAGTGGTGAAGCGTCTTGAGCAATTAACAGAAGAACAACAGGCCATTACTGAGGAATTAAAAACAGATCCTTCTGCCAACATGCAAGAATTAGCCTCCCGTGAACGTCGTCAAGAAGAACAATTCAAAGGTCTTGAAAATGCCATGGAGGCAGCCGCAAAAGCCATGAAAGAACTCTCTGATGAGGCTGCCCAACAAATGGCGGAATTAAAAGATAGTGAACTGACTCAAGAAACTAAATCTGAAATTAATTCTGCACGAAAAGACATGCAAAATGATGATAAGGATGCTTCAGATGAATCTGCTGAATCCGCAAAAGAAAAACTGGAAGAAATGTTGGCAAAAGCCAAAGAGATACAACAACAATTTCAAGAAGATACTGTTGATGAAATGATGGATGCCTTCTTAGCAGTGGTCCGAAATATTCTCTATATTTCACAAGCTCAAGAAAAATTGGTTAGTTATACCGAAACGTTAAATTCCAGAAATCCAAATCTTCCTATTGCAGCATCTAAACAAAATAAAATTAAGCGTGAAAACCTCCAGCTCATGAGTCAAATGTTGGAGCTATCTAAAAAAACATTTTACATCACCCCAGCAATTAGTAGGGCTTTAGGTAGAACCACCGTTGCCATGGATAGAGCCATTGGAGAGTTAGAACAAAAGCAAACCGTCAAATCTAAAAAAGCCCAAAAGGGGGCATTAGATGGATTGAATGAAACGGCATATTTACTCCTCCTTGCAATGGAAGAGATGCAAGCTTCTGGGTCAGCTTCAGGGTTTGAATCCTACATGGAACAATTGGAAGGGATGTCTGAGCAACAAAAAGGTATTAACAAAGGCACCATGCAAATGGGCCAAATGGGGATGATGGCTCAGCAACAAATGATGCAAGGTTTACAAGGTCAACAAGAGGCGCTCCAACAAGCACTCCAAGAAATGATGAAAGAAATGCCTGGGGGTGATACACCAGGCGGTTTATCAAAAGCTGAACAAGACATGGAGGAAGTAATTAATGATTTCAAGCGAAATCAAGTTACGCGTAAAACCATGGAACGACAGGAGCAAATTTTATCTCGGATGTTAGATAGTCAAAAATCCATGACCCAACGTGATTTTTCAGAAAAACGAAAGAGTAAGTCTGGAGGTGAATTTGACTACGATGGTCCCACCGGATTACCTTCAGACAAAGGGCAACGTGATCTCTTCCTCATTAATGCCATGGAGTCTGCACTACAAGAAGGGCACTCCCGAGAATATCAACAAATGATGAAACACTATTTCAGAGGGCTTCAAGAAGCATCGGAGAAAGCAGATGAATAAACACATCATTTTTATATTTATCTCAATGCTGATAGCACAACCTAAACCTCCACAAACACTTGAAGATTTAAAACGAAAAGCCACTCAAAATATTAAGAAAAATCAAAATATTAAAGAGTTTGAAATCGAATTACGTCAGGGACAAACGCTGGAAAGAAATGGCCTACCCGATGATGCGGAACGGATTTACAAAAATGTTCTAAATCAAGACCCTGGCTATACTCGCGCATTTACAAAACTCCGAGGTCTGTTAAAAAATCAAAATCGTTTTGATGAACTCATTGAGCTTGCGGATCAATATGTAAGTGTACGACCTAAAGATTATATGGTTTTAATCGACCAAATAGAAATCTATATTTGGGCTGAAGATGATCGGTGGAATGGCATCGCTCAAAAGGTTCTCCACTCCAACCTTAAGAATGAGCATACTTTAAAAAGTCTTATAAGCAACATAATTTCAAATGGATTCGTAGATGATGCCCTCACTTTTATTGATGTGGTACGTACAAAAAATAATCATCCCGATTTTTATGCTTCAGAGTTGGGCACTTATTTCAGGATGCGAATGGCTTTTGATAAGTCTTTGGAAAATTATCTTCTTTTTTTAGAACATAATCCTAAAAAATATCAGATGGTTTCATCACGTGTCATGTCCTTCCCCACAGATGAATTTGTAGTGGTAAAACTAAGGGGAATCTTACAAAACTCTACGGTTGATGGTTCAAAATTACTTTTATCAGATGTAGAATTTAGAGCAGGCAATTTCAAAATTTCATACGATCTATTAAAGGTTCATTACACTAAACCGGGACAACTGCTTCAATTCGCCCAACATGCCACAAATGCCAAGGCATTTGATATTGCATTGACGGTTTACACCAATATTATTGATAGTGATTATAAAAATGATATTATTCGCACGGCTATTTATGGGATGGCACAAACCCTTGAAACCCAATCCATAAAGACAGAGTCACTCCTCCCCTTATCAAGATTTTTTGATGGAAATGAATTTTTTGAATCTCCCTACTATTCGGTTGAAGAGTCACTTTTACCCTCATTGTGGAAAGCGGTTAATATTTATGATTCACTCCGTATTAAAGATGGAAATCTTGATGCCACATTTCGGTTAGCAGAAATTAAATTTAGAGCCATGAATGATTTGGATGGTGCATTCTCACTTTATGAAAAAGTTGCCCAAAAAGCGCCGAAAAAAGATATCCGATTCTTGGCAGCATTACGCATCATAGATATCAACCTTGCCAAAGGAAATACAGAAAAAGCATTGGCTCAAATCAATAGTTTTAAACGTAATTTTAAAAAGGGTGATGAAAAATTGATTCTTAAAATTAAAGAGAGTCAAATCAATTTTTATGCAGGGAATTTTCAATCCGCTGGGGATAGTTTAATCCAAGTTCTGAAAAATTTACCGAAAGATGCTCCTCGTTACAATGATCTATTAGATGTACAAAGTATCATACTTGCATTTACTGATGAAGATGAATCTTTTGCAAACTTTGCTCAAGTTCAACTCCTCATTCGACAAAATAAAAGAACCCACGCGCTGGAGATTCTTTCCACACAAATGGAGGTACAAAATAATTTCATTA
>JABHHG010000183.1 GCA_018671635.1 Fidelibacterota bacterium
ATTAAAAATATATTTAATGAGCCTATTAGATTAAAATATAAATAAGAAAAATTATTTTTTACCCTTGATTTAATACATCCGTTTAAATTGATAATAGGCATGCTGAATATAATGTTGGCTCTGGGTTTGTAATATATTGAAGCGTGGGTCAGATGTGGGTAGTTCAGTATAGGTATCATTCCATATAGTGGGGTAAGTAAAGAGTTGATGTTTATCACTACCCATGAACTCATAATAGGTATGGTTAGGCGTAATCCATTGAAGGTTCTTATGTGACACGCGACAGGCGAATCCGTTGCCACTGGCCAATGCAGAATTACCATATAATTGGGGTAAGTATTGGTCCTCATCCATTATATCAAGTAGGGTAGGCAGGATGTCGATTTGACTCACAATTTTATTTGATGTTCTGGGTGAATCGATCATGGGTGAATAAATGATAAAGGGGATATGTCCATTTAGGGGATGATTGGGGATGTTTCGATGAACGTTTAAGCCATGGTCAGCAGTAATAATGAAAATGGTATTGTCATACCAATCATGGGTTTTGGCATCTTCAAAAAATTCGGATAGTACAATATCATCGTATGCCATGGTGCGTTTTGCGCGGATGTATTTTTCTTTCCCCGTTTCGAATGGGGGTATTCGAGATGCATACGATTCAGGCACTTTAAACGGATCATGATTAGTGGTGGTAAAAAAGTTAATCATAAACGGAGTATCACCTTTTTGATCTGCAATATCTAAAAGTTTATCAAACATAATATGGTCAAATTTACCCCACATGTTGCCATCATCTTTATTGGCCAAAAATCCGTCATTCCAATCTAACACGTGATCAAATCCATTGGCCATGGCAAAACCCTTCATATTATCAAAATTAGCATCACCCCCATATAAAAAGGTAAGGTCATAGCCTAATGATTTGAATATTCTCAGGGGTTCTGTGGCAGGGCTGTTTTTAAATCCCGTTTCTACTTGGGTGATAATGGGCTTCCCCGGAAGTACGGGCCATGAACATAATATGGAGCCAATGCCGTAAGCAGAGCGTGTACCATTGGCAAAACATCGGCTGAATGAAATACTCTTGGTGGAGAGTTTGTCTATAAAAGGTGTAATTTTTTCATTAAGATTGGGATTCAAATAATTACAGTTTTCAGACACAAATGATTCTAATATAATAACTATAATATTTGGTTTTTTATCAGAATTAAGAGAAATATCAATATTGGGCTCATTATTCTCAGCTTTAAGTTGAGTAACCGTATTTTCCATTTCAGAGAGATTGCTTTCATCGCCAAAATTTGAGGTAAAATTTTCCTCTTCCTGCATTTCGATAAAGGAACGCCCAAAAAAGAAAATGCAATTTTGTGCGATTTGATTGGCCATATTATTTTTTGAAAAATGTGCATATCCCCAATCCACAGGCTTTTCTTGGGTACCGCCTCGCATACATAGTACAGAAATAACAAGACTGAGTAGAAAATTTAAACTCCCCGATAATATTGTAGATGTAGGACCATCAAATTTTCTGACTAATAATGTAAATAGTTTGAATGATGCAAAAACGGTAAAAATCCATGAAAGGGCATAGAGAAATACATTATATTCTTGCCAAATCAGTTCCCATCCTTCATTACCGCCGGTGCCATACATAATGAGCATGGTGTTAATATGATTACCAAATTCGTTAAACCATTCTAAATCGATGCTACAAAAAAGCGAAATAAATGTGAGTATGCATATAAAATAGAGGCGGTGAACTTTTCGATAAATTGATGATGCTAACCCCATATAGGGGAGGTAAATGGTGAGTAGAATTGGAATCATTAAATATGATGTGGCCACTAAATCAAGACGGATTCCCACTAGAAATGATTGTAAATATAGTGCCCCATGAGCGATGCTTAAGTCTTGGCGGAAAAAGAAGAGGAATACGGTTCTCCAAAATGCAAAGAGGGTAAGAATAGATAGGTATGATGCAAATAAAACACGTGTGGGCGCAGAAATAAAATGCATCAATTTAAACATTATTTAAATTCAACTTCTGTAATTCCAGCACCGCCTTGGTCATCGTGAGCAAAGTTGAATTTTTTCACGAGAGATTGCCCCTTCAGAAATTCACCTACTGCGTCCATAAGGGCACCCGTGCCTTTGCCGTGTAAAATATTTACTTGGCTCATACCCGAAATGAGGGCACGGTCTAAAAATTGTTCTAATTCTAGTAAGGCGGGATCCACTCGCATTCCCCGTAAATCTAATTGCATACTTTGCGGGCGTTCCACTTTATTGGTTGCGATAGGGCCCGGCTCAGCTTTTGCTTTCTTTTCTTTATCTCTCGCTACTTGGTCACATTTTAAGGTGAGCTTTAGTCCGTTGACTTCTACCGTAATTTTCTGTTGGTTATTGGGTGGATGTATAATGATTCCCTTCATGTTTAAATGGGGGATATACACTAAGGCGCCTTCAATAGCATCATCAACTGAAATGGGTGTGAATTCTTTTTCGGGAATGGGCTTGATTTTATGCTTTTTCAATCGTTTGATTGATTTATCTAATCCATGTTTAGCCTGTTGGATGCTTGCAGAATCTGCCTTCGATGTACGAATTTGTGCCACTAAATTTTCCATTTCACGACGGGTTTCATGAATTAATGTCTCAGCTTCTTCAGCAGCAGTGGACTTGGCAGACTTATGCTTCTTTTTTACTTCTTGTTCTAAATACTTTACCACACGTTCTTTATCAACCAATACCTTTTCTCTAATTTCTAAGTCATCTTTTAATGCTTTGGCGGACTGTTGTTCTATTTCTAAAATTCTGAGAATGTCTTCTAACTTTACTGAATTATCCCCGATGAGTAATTTTGCACGATGAATAATTTCATTATCTAATCCCATTCGAGTGGCAATTTCGATGGCATAACTGGCGCCCGGGTACCCCAATTGGAGCTCATACGTTGGCACTAAACCTTTCGGGTCGAAGACCATTCCACCATTCATTACGCTCTCCGTTTCATGAGCCCACGATTTGAGCGCACCTAAATGGGTGGTGGCCAGCAATCGACTTCCCTTTTCTAAAATATTTTCCATAATGGCTCGAGATATTGCAGCCCCCGCATCGGGGTCTGTACCCGTACCCAACTCATCTAAAAGAATGAGTGTTTTCTCATCTGCCGTTTGGGTAATGGCCGTTAAGTTTTGAATATGAGCGGAGAATGTGGAGAGGTCATCCTCAATGGATTGCTGATCTCCAATGTCACATAGTAGCTGATTAAATATTGGCAGAATACATTTTTTTGCGGGAATAAATAATCCACATTGTGCCATAATTGAGAATAACCCAACTGTTTTTAGGGCTACCGTTTTACCTCCTGCATTGGGTCCAGACAATAATAAGATGGTTTCATTATCTGATAAATTCATCTGAAGAGGGACCACCGATTTGTCCGCCAATTCTAAAATTGGATTCCGTGCTTCTTCTAATACTAAATTATTATTTTCAGAGAATAGGGGTGCTACACTTTTTGTTTGATGTGCAAATTTAGCAAATGTAAAATGAAAGTCAATCTTCACCAATAAGTGGATAGTGGTAAAAAGTTCATTTTTGTAAGGTTTAAAAAATGTGGTCAATGCTCTTAATATTCGATTTATTTCTTCCACTCGTTTAAACTCTAAATGGGTGAGATCATTATTGAGCTCAATGATTTCTAAGGGTTCGATAAAAACGGTTTGCCCTGTGGCAGATTGGCTTTGAACAATTCCCTTAATTTTCCGTTTTTGACTGGCTTTCATAGGGAGGACTGATCGCCCATTCCGCCATGCGATATGGTCATCTTGTAACCATCCAGATGATTGAGCGTGGGTAAATAATGAATTCAATCGGGATTGCACTTGCCCCCGTGTTTTATCAATATCGCTATATATTTGTCGAAGCTCAGGGCTGGCATCATGGCGAATTTGAAAGGCATCATCGAATACGGAAAAAATCTGCTTTTCACCTTGAGAAAAGTTGATGAGTCCATCTAATTGAGTAGCCCATTGGGGATAATATTCAGTGGTCATGGCCACTTTAACTTCTCTTGATTGTACCAGTAGATTTAAGAGTGCTTTGAAATTCTCGCCATCCAATTGACTCCCCGCAATGCCCAACTGATCCATCCATAACTCAGTAATAGGAATATTACGAAAAGGGAGGACTTCTTCACGGAGTAAACCGCCCAATAACTCTTCAGTAAATTGATGTGATTGTAAAAGTTCAGTTTGATTGGATGTGGGGGAAAGATGAAGGAAATCATCTTTGTTTTGCTCAGCACATGCTTTTGCCACTAACCATTCCCGGATGGTGGTAAATCCCAAGTCGGTATAGATGGCATCAGTTATTTTCATGGGTGGTGTAGGGAGTTTACTCTTGGCCCAATACTTTTTTAATATTCTCTTCTTTCAATGATTCATGTATTTCTTCTTGAAAAGTATCAATCTCTTGGGTCAATTTAGATAAGGTTATCACTTGATTCTTCACAGAATTACAAATTTTATACATTTCAGAATCCTGATGAAGTTTATCGCGAATTTCTGTTGGGGCAATCTCCAATATGAAAATGATAATGCTCACCACTAAGACTCCTTTGATAAGCCCCAGTAAGGTCCCCAATAGACGATTTAACCATCCCAATAGAATAAATTCGAAGAATTTTTGAAGTACCATTGCCAAAGTGTTAATGACGAACAAGGTAATGCAGAATACCCCTAAATAGGATGCCACCGTTAGAATATTCGGATTTGAAATATGAACTTCTAAAAATGGCATGAGATCATCATGGAAATTATGTGCTGCAAAAAAGCCGCCAATCATTCCCATAAAACGAGCAGCTTCTTTAATGAATCCATTTCTAAATCCACTAAACGTGAAAAATCCCAGAATAATAAGAATAAGAATATCAGGTGGTGTGAAAGTCATTAAGATAATTCCTCGCGGACCATTTTTTGCACAATTGAACCATCAGCTCCACTTCCAACCGCTTGCATGGCCGCCCCCATTACTTTGCCCATATCTTTCATAGATTCAGCACCCACATCTGCAATGGTTTTCTTCACGATAGCGCGAACATCATCTTCACTCATTTGCTCGGGGAGGTAGCGCTCCACAATTGAGAGCTCAAAGGCTTCATTTTCTGCCAAATCATCTCGACCACCATCTTTGTATTGTTGGATAGAATCTTTTAATTGTTTCGCCGCAGTGGCCATCACTTTAATACATTCATCGTCAGTTAGGGTTTTTCCACTATCAATTTGCTTGGCCTTAACTTTGCCAATAAGGTTTCGTAATGCGCCTAACTCAGATTTTTCACCGGCCTTCATGGCCGATTTCATATCATTCATTAATGTTGATAACATTTTTATCTCCTGAAAAGTATGAAAATTTAATGGTTTAAACTACTTCGGGATAAGATAAATTCACAAAATTTCTTTTATGTCTAATTCTTGGTTCACGTTTAATAAAATTCATATATTATTAACCCTTCAGAATGATGAAAAAAGAAGACTTAAATAAAATATCAAATCAAGTTTTTTTGTCGGAAGACGAAAGCGAACAAATGTATTATAAGTGCACCAAGAGAGGTGCATTTTTTATTTTCAGTGAAAGGAAAATATGAAAGAGACCTTAAATCAACTTATTGAATTACAAGAAATAGATTGCCGATTATATGAAATCAACGAGTTGAAGGGTGACCTTCCGGAGAAAGTGCTTGATCAAGAAAACGAGTTAAATGTTTACAAGAACGAGAATGAAACAAAAGATGCTCGTGTCCAGGAAATTGAGCATACCTCACGTAAACATAATGCTGAGGTTGAAGACTTTAATGTGAAGTTGACAAAGTATAAAGATCAACTCTATTTGGTTACATCCAATAAGGAATATGATGCGCTAAATACTGAAATTGATAGTATGAAGAAGGCTATTTCTGAATCTGAAACTATTATTTTGACGGAGGAAGAAGAAAAAAATACTCTGAATGAAGCGATTAAAAGTAATTCAAATAAGATTGAAACAGTAACGCTAACCTTAGAAGAAGATAAATCAGAATTAAAAACAGCCTTATCAAAAACTCAAGCTGAAGAGAAAAAATTAATAAAAAATCGTACAGGATTAGTAAAGGGTATTGATAGCCGCTATTTAAGTACTTATGAACGATTAATGGGTGCACGTGATGGTGCGGGTATGGTAAGTATGACCAAGTCTGCATGTGGTTCTTGCTATACAAAATTACCGCCTCAAATGATTATTGAAGTAAAAGAGAATAGCAAAATAATTTCATGTCCCTCATGCAGCATTTTCTTATTTTGGGATGGCATAGAAGAATAGATAACATTGAGGTTGGTGAGTTGGTCGCTCTCAACATTAGTTGAGGGAGGAAAGTCCGAACTCCACAGAACAGAGTGCCTCCGAAATGGAGGGTCCCGTAAGGGGCGGCAAGTGCAACAGAGAGTAGACATCCATCTTCGGATGGAAACAGGTGAAAGGGTGGTGTAAGAGACCACCGGTGCCGTTGGTAACAGGGGTAGCCAGGTAAACCCCACTCAGGAGCAAGATCAAGCAGCCTTGCGTAGTTCGCGCATAAGGGCGGGTAGATTGCACGAGCTTGTCTGTGAAGGCAGGCCCAGATGAATGACCAACATCCGCTTTGGCGGAAACAGAATTCGGCTTATGATCCGACCTCATTTTTTTCATGATTCAACAACAATGGACATATAAACCTTTCGATGAAGCAATGGCAAAAACCATTGCCGAAGAATTTAATCTCCCTCCCCTTATTGCAAAAGTAATGGCATTGCGTGGCATTATAAATCGAGAACAATCCCGCCATTTTTTCTTTCCCGACCGAGATAAACTACATTCTCCATTCTTAATGGAAGATATGGAAAAGGCAGTACTTCGCCTCCATGAACAAATTGAAAGTGAAGGTGGTATTGTGGTTTTTGGTGACTATGATGTAGATGGTACCAGTGGTACATCCCTATTATACCTTTTCCTCAAATCTGTAGGTGTTGAGGTTCACTATTACATTCCCGACAGAGAAAATGAAGGCTATGGGCTATCGAAAAAAGGGATTGAATACGCCCAATATATTGGCGCCAGTTTACTAATTACCTGCGATTGTGCCATTAATGCCTTCGGCCAAATTGATTATGCCAATGAGTTGGAGGTGGATGTAATTATCACTGACCATCACAAACCTGATGAAAAATTGCCCAATGCCTTTGCTATATTGAATCCCAATCGCTTTGATTGCGACTACCCGTTTAAAGGCTTATGTGGGGCAGGGGTAGCCTTTAAATTTGCATTGGCATATTGCGAGAAATATGGCAAAGATCCTGAATTGGTATGGGAGCATAGCGATTTGGCAGCCATTGCCACCGCCGCAGATTTAGTCCCCATTGTAGATGAGAATCGTATCATCGTGCAAGATGGAATCAAGCGAATTTCTACCGGTGCAAAACCTGGAGTTAAAGCCTTGTTGAAAACGGGTGGATTATGGGATAAAGAAGTAACGGTGGGTCGATTGGTATTTTGGTTTTCCCCCAAGATTAATGCGGCAGGGAGATTGGGTGATGCGGGGCGAGCCGTGAAACTCCTCACTACTAAAAATTTTATTTATGCCATGGAGGTAGCCAAAGAATTAGAGCGGGAAAATGACCGCCGCAAAGAGATTACGCAGCATATGGTTGAAGAGGCCATCATGATGGTGAATGGCACTTGTGATTTAGAGAAAGACAATGCCATTGTATTGGCCAAAAAGGGTTGGCATCATGGGGTGGTGGGGATTGTAGCATCCCGAATTAAGGAACTCTATTATAAGCCCACCATCATTATTGGCATTGATGATAATGGCGGTCGAGGGTCGTGTCGGAGTATTCCCAAATTTGATATGGTGGATGCATTGGCTCATTGTAAAGAATTTTTAAACGGATTTGGTGGACATCCCATTGCGGCAGGGTTATCTATAGATACGGATAAAGTGGATAATTTTAAACAGTCACTTTTAGCGGTGGCCAATAAACAAATTAAGGCTGAACAATTACAACCTCGCTTAAAAATAGACAGTGAAATGAAGTTAACAGATATTAATGGAAGATTCCTTAAATTTTTGAGTTCGCTGGAGCCCTATGGTCCGGGGAATATGCGCCCTACTTTCGCTGCAAAGAATGTGAAGGTTGAGGGCCTCCCCCGATTGATTGGCAAAACTTATGATACATTGAAGTTTATGGTGAAGCATGATCAATCAATTTTTGAGGCCATTGGGTTTGGTATGGCAGAACATTATGAAAAGTTGATTCGCAATGAGCCCATAGATATTGCCTTTGCCATCGGTGAGAACGAATGGAATGGACGTAAAACCATTCAATTAGAATTGAAAGATATAAAATTAGGAGGCAAAAATGCCTAATGCCAAAATAAGTGGAACGGGATTTTTTGTACCGCCCAAAGTGATGACCAATCATGATTTATCTCAGTTTATGGATACCAATGATGAGTGGATTCAGGAGCGGACGGGGATAAAGGAACGTCGATATGTGGAGAATGGCGCGTCCACATCTGATTTGGCAATTCCTGCAGTGGAAATGGCCATGGAGCGCGCTGGTGTAACTAAAGAAGATATTGGTCTCATTATCTTTGCAACCTCCACACCAGATTATTATGCCCCGGGTTCAGGCTGTCTACTTCAAGAAAAAATGGACTTTCCTACTATTGGGGCATTAGATATTCGGGTACAATGTTCAGGGTTTGTGTATGGCCTTTCGGTGGCACAACAATATATAGAAAATGGTATCCATAAACATATTTTAGTTATTGGTGCAGAGGTGCAGTCCACTGCAATGGACCTCTCTACACGGGGTCGTGATACGGCGGTCATTTTTGGTGATGGTGCGGGTGTGGCAGTGGTAAGTGCATCTCATGATGATAGTGGAATTCTATCTACACATCTCCATTCTGAGGGTAAGCATTGTCGAGAGTTATGGGTTGAGGCACCATCAAGTGGGGTAACGCCTCGATTGAATCAAGAAATTTTGGATGAGGGTCGTCATTTTTTACAGATGAATGGAAAAGAAGTTTTCCGCCATGCAGTAACACGTTTTCCTCAAGTGATTATGGAGGGCTTAGATGCGAACGGATTAACGCCAGAAGATATTGATTTGTTGGTACCCCATCAAGCCAATATTCGTATTGCCCAAATGATACAGAAACGATTAAAATTAAGAGACGATCAAGTTTTTTCAAACATCCATAAATATGGAAATACCACCGCAGCATCTATACCCATTGCATTATGTGAGGCCATGGATGAGGGTCGTGTGAAAAAAGGTGATTTGGTAGTTTTTGCTGCATTTGGTTCAGGATTCACCTGGGCATCTGCAATTGTAAAATGGTAAATTAGAGGGAAAATGGAAAAATTATATTTTACAGAAGAACATGTTATGCTTCGAGATATGGTGCGTGAATTTGCACAAAACGAAGTGAAACCCATCGCACGAGAAATTGATGCGTCGGGGCGATTCCCCCGAGAGACTGTTGGAAAAATGGCTGAATTGGGTTTAATGGGAATCCCGTGGGAAGAAAAATATGGTGGCACCGGCATGGATACCATGGCTTTGGTGATTGCCATTGAAGAATTGGGGAAAGTCTGCCCATCCACTGCCGCCACTATGATGGCACACACCAGTTTGGGAAGTGGTCCGATTGCCGCATTTGGTACTGAGGCACAGAAACAAAAATATTTAACCAAATTGGCATCGGGTAAAATGATAGGTGCCTTTGGCTTAACAGAACCCAACGCAGGCAGTGACGCGGGCAATACGCAAACTCGTGCTGTTCGTGATGGTGATGAATTTGTGGTGAATGGTCAAAAAGCATTTTGTACTAATGCGGGTGAGGCGGGCATCATAATTTTTACCGCTAAACTAATTGAAGATGGTGTAGATAAAGGCATTAGCGCATTTATTGTGGAGGCAGGCGCACCCGGACTTTCGTTAGGTGAACCCGAAAAGAAAATGGGCTGGAAGGCTTCTGACACTCGATCAGTATATTTTGAAGATATGAGGGTTTCTGCAGAGAATATTTTAGGGAATCCCGCACAGGGATTTAAGCAATTCCTAAGAACTTTAACGGGTGGACGAATTACTATTGGGGCATTGTCATTGGGTACGGCTCAAGGTGGCTATGATGCGGCACTACGATATTCACAAGAACGTGAAGCCTTTGGAAAAGCTATAAATAAATTTCAAGGAGTTAGCTTTAAACTTTCTGATATGGCCACTGAAATTCAGGCTGCAAAACATTTAGTTTATCATGCGGCATGGCTAAAAGATAATGGTCATGATGTAATCAAAGAGGCTGCAATGGCAAAATTATTTGCCAGTGAAATGGCTATGCGCGTGACTACCGAAGCGATTCAAGTCCATGGTGGGTATGGATATATCAAAGAATATGATGTGGAACGATTTTTTAGGGATGCTAAGATTCTTGAAATTGGAGAAGGCACCAGCGAAATTCAACGGATTATTATTAGTCGTGAAATTTTAAAATCGGTATCTGCTGCATGATTAAAGTATTTGTAGAAAATGATATCGATGATGACCTGAGATTATCCCATAAAACGGTTGAGATTTTATGTACATCCGTACTAACTAATGAAGGACATGATACTGGAGAAGTCACCTTTATTTTTACGGATGATGAATCACTTCGTGGATTGAAAAAACAATTCTTTGATATGGATGTGTACACCGATGTAATCACATTCAACTTGGAGGATAAAGGTGAGCCATTAGAAGGTGAGATTTATATCAGTTGGGATCGAGTGAAAGATAATGCTCAATCACTAAAGGTAGATGTGGATGAAGAACTTCAACGGATGGTGGTGCATAGTAGCCTCCATTTGGTGGGCTACGAGGATGAAACTTCAGATACAAAAGCCCAGATGACTCAGTTAGAAGAAAAGTATTTGAATTTGAATTCGCAGGCATTGATACAATAATGGAATTAATTTTAATATTTATAATTTTGATTCTACTATCGGCGTTCTTTTCAGGGACTGAAACGGCTTACTTTAATGTGAAAACCCATCGTGAGAATGTACCCACAAAAGTAGTTTCATTGTTGAATGACCCTCGAAAACTATTGGTGTTATTATTAACGGGGAACACTTTTGTAAATATTGCCATTGCTTCATTGGCCGCATATCTTACCCATAAATTTGCTCAAGATAATAGTGAATTGTCTGAAACGGTATTGATTCTACTGGAAGTATTTGTGGTATCCGGAGTGGTGCTTATTTTTGGTGAGATATTCCCTAAATTGTTGGCCATTCGAAATTCTGAGAAATTTGCAGAAAAAGTGTACCTTCCCCTAAAATTGATTATGCTGATTTTATCGCCTATAACCTTGGTATTTCATACTATTTCGAATTTGATTACGAAACTATTACCCATCCAAAAAGAGAAAATATTTGATTCAGAAGAAGAGTTGAAAATCCTGACAGAATTGGGAGAAGAAGCGGGAACTTTGCAAGAAGAAGAATCAGATATGATACAGTCCATATTTGAGTTTAATGAGAAGAATGTGCGTGAAATAATGACGCCTCGGGTAGATATGGTGGCGTTGGATTCTACTGCTAGTATTGATGAAGTTATGGATATGGTGACGGAGAAGCAGTTCTCTAAAATACCAGTGTTTAAAGAAAATGTGGATAATATTAGAGGAATAATTTATGCCAAAGATTTACTGCCTTATTTGACGGGTTCACGGCCTAATATTCCATTGACTTCAATTTCTCGAGATCCATTTTTTGTGCCGGAGAATAAACTCATCGATGATTTGATGAAAGATTTTAGACGTAAAAAAACCAATGTTGCCATTGTGGTAGATGAATGGGGCGGTACTTCTGGGCTCATCACTTTAGAAGATATTGTTGAGGAAGTATTGGGTGAGATTCGGGATCCTTATGACAAGGAGGAATCACCCATTGTTCCTCAAAAAGATAATACATTTATTGTGGATGCCAAGATTTCCATTTATGATTATGAGGAGGAGTTTGAAATAGAATTTCCTGAAGATCGTGAGTATGATACATTGGCGGGTTATATTTTTGATGCCATTGGTGATATTCCAAAAGTTGAACAGAAAACACAATATTTGAACCATCAATTTACCGTGAAAAAGTTAGATGGAAATCGAATAGGAAAAGTGCATGTGCTAATTGAAAAAATTGTAGATAAAAAGAATGACACTGAAGAATCCTAAAGCGGCTGAAAAGTTTGACGATTTGATGGAAGTATTAAAAAAACTTCGTGCGCCTGGCGGATGTGATTGGGATCGTGCCCAAACGTCTGAATCTTTAGTGCCATATTTGTTAGAAGAAACCTATGAAGTGATTGAGGCCATCGAAGAAAAGGATACTGAAACCTTGAAAGAGGAGTTGGGGGATTTAGCCTTACATATTTTATTTCAGGCAGAATTGGCACAGGAAAAGGGTGATTTTAGTTTGGCCGATGCGTTGGCTGGTGTAACTGAAAAATTGATTCGTCGTCATCCCCATGTGTTTGGAGATGAAAAAGATACTACCCTTGCGGACCAAAATGAATCCTGGGAAAAGGCGAAACAAAAAGAGAAGAAACGAAAAAACTTTTTAGATGGTGTGCCTAAGAATTTGCCTGCACTTACCCGTGCGAGACGAATTCAGGAAAAGGCTTCGCATGTGGGATTTGATTGGAAGGAGATTGCCCCGGTTTGGGATAAAGTCCATGAAGAAATTGAAGAGTTAAAAGAAGCCGTTGCCGGAGGTGATCAAGAATCTATAAAAGATGAATTGGGTGATGTATTTTTTTCATTGGTGAACTTAGGTCGGTTCTTAGATGTGAGTGGAGAAGATGCCCTCCGGATGACTATTGCAAAGTTCGAAAACCGATTCGCCAAAGTAGAGGCAGAACTAAAATCACGAGGCTCATCCATGGAAAATTCTACCCTTGATGAGATGGACGAAATTTGGAATGACGTAAAAAAAGGCGAGTAAAACTCGCCTTTTTTATTATCTAATATTTTGGAGGTTTTATCTCTCTAAAATAATATTTATTACCAATACAATATCCAGAACATTTACACTACCGTCATTGTTAATATCTGCTGCGTATGGATTTTCATCGGCAAGAATATAATTCACCATTATAACCACATCTAAAACATTCACTGCATCATCATTATTTAGATCACCGGTAATACCGCCAGTACCTACCATGAGATTAACAGGAATACCTTCAGATCCACCATTGGATTGAATATTAATATAGGCATTATATTCACCTCCCGCTAAGGCTAGGGCATTTGCCGTAAAATTTACATTGGTAGCGGCACCTTCTTGAACCGTACCTGTTGTATTATTCAACGATAACCAATTCGGACCCGTATTGAAACCCAAAGTGAAATTATTTTCTAATGTCTCATTATCAAAAGTAAATAATGTACCCACAATACTATTGCTTTGAATTCCCACCGAGGCGGTGTAAGCCCCATTAAGGGTGTTGTAATTAATATTCATTTCTCCAGTAGCATATAGGACCACTTGAAAATCATAAGTAGTATTTTCAAAACTGGTCCACCAATGGGCTACATCATTGAACCAAATAACGGTGCGTTCAGCGTTAGAATGCGTATAAACTTGGCCACCGCAATATTCATTACAGCTTTCGTTTGTTGGATTCAAATCGTCCCAGAGTGCAAAAATGGCAGCACCAGAGATTGCATTTGAAGGGATGCTGGTATTTTCCCACGTATCGTTATCTGTTTCAAAGCCAATCCATCCATTAGGGTTAACAAAAAATTGGTTATATGAACTTCCATAAAATGAGAAAGAAAAATCTAAATCCACCCAATCGCCAGCATTATCATTATCTGCAAAAGTATAAA
>JABHHG010000208.1 GCA_018671635.1 Fidelibacterota bacterium
GCAAATGCCCAAGGTGAAGATGTGGTTGCGGGCATCCGAACACCAAATCCCTTAAATCAATATAGCACCACTTCTGAATCCAATAATCTACCCTGTCTTGAGAAAGACAATCCTAAAATTTATTCCGTTTTAGATACGGTCAAAACTCGATTAGAAGTCCATTATCACGACATGCAAGATTTAGAGTTTACCATTCAAAAGGGTCGATTATGGATGTTGCAAACTCGAACTGGAAAACGAAACGGTGCAGCAGCAATACGCATTGCTATGGATATGCTTGATGAAGGATTAATTTCGGAAAATGAGGCCTTGATGCGGATTTCACCAGAAAATATTGATGAAATAATGCATGATACTGTAGATCCTGAGGCAGAAAAATCTGCATTACTTTTAGGCACCGGATTACCTGCTGGACCTGGTGGAGCTACAGGACAAATCGTATTTACCGCAGAAGATGCAGAAATATGGAGGCAGCAAGGTAAACAAGTTATTCTCGTACGCAATGAAACCTCCCCAGAAGATGTGCACGGGATGCATGTTGCCAGTGGAATTTTAACCGCCAAAGGAGGAATGACCTCTCATGCAGCATTGGTTGCCCGTGGGTGGGGGAAATGTTGTATTGTTGGATGTTCTTCACTTAATATCGATTTCCATAATAAAAAGTTAAATATTGGAAATAGCATTTTGAATGAGGGTGATTGGGTAACATTAAATGGTTCATTGGGCAATATTTATGACGGTGAATTATCTCTTAAAAACCCCAATTTAGATCAAAATAAAGACTTCAAAAAGTTAATGATTTTGGCAGATAGAAAACGAAAAATGGGAATCAGAACCAATGCTGATAGTCCTGAAGATGCAATTCAGGCCAGAAAATTTGGTGCAGAAGGAATTGGACTTTGTCGTACTGAGCATATGTTTTTTGAACCCGAACGTATTTCTCCAATGCGTGAAATGATTTTGGCTCATGACGAGAAAGCTCGACGAAAGGCGGTAATGAAATTGTTGCCTTTCCAAAGGGATGATTTTTATGGGATTCTAAAAGTAATGTCACCGCACCCTGTAACTATACGGTTATTAGATCCACCATTACATGAGTTTTTACCGCATACTGAAGAACAAATTGAAAAACTTTCAAATGAAATGGGAATTCTAGCTTCTGAAATTAAATCACGAGTTACAGCATTGCATGAGTCAAACCCCATGCTGGGCCATCGGGGATGTCGCCTTGGTGTAATGTATCCAGAAATTACGGAAATGCAATCAAGAGCTATATTTGAAGCTACTGCTCAATTAGTGAAAGAAGGTCAAAAGCCTTTTCCTGAGGTGATGATTCCATTGGTGGGTTCTGCACCAGAATTAGAACATCAAAAGAAAGTGGTGAACCAATTGGCGAAAGAGGTTATGCAAAATGAAAATGTTAATTTCAAATATTTGGTTGGGACGATGATTGAGCTCCCCCGTGCCTGTGTAACTGCTGATAAAATCGCAGAACACGCTCAATTTTTCTCATTTGGGACTAATGATCTAACCCAAACTACTTTTGGATTTTCAAGAGATGATGTGGGGAGTTTCATGCCACAATATCTTGATTCCGGAATTATTAAAAATGATCCATTCCAATCCATTGATCAAGAGGGCGTTGGTGAACTCGTTAAACTTGGAGTTCAAAAAGGTAGAAGTACCAATGCAAAATTGAAAATAGGAATATGCGGTGAGCATGGTGGTGACCCTGAATCAATTACATTTTTTCATAAAATTGGATTAAACTATGTAAGTTGTTCTCCATTTAGAGTGCCAGTTTCACGGTTGGCAGCAGCACAAGCCACCATAGAATCTAAATTGTAACAATTTATTACAAAACAAAACAAGGAATTTTCTAAAATTCAATTTAAATTTCATGCTGATAAATAGAGGTGAAGTATGTTTAAAACTAAACTAATTACTATATTAATTCTAATAAGCTCATTTATTATTGGGAATGAATTAACTTTAGAAGAACAAAGAATTATCCGCGAAAGAACTCTTCATGAATTTGCACAGGCTATTTGGACACAAGCCATGGAAGCAAAACAAGCTTTTAATACTACCGCCGTTAGAGAAGATCCAATTGAGAGTTTTTCAACAACGGCTCCACGCTCAGACTTTTATGTTAATGCTGATATTTCAGATGAATTACAAGCTGGCACACAAAGTGCAACTGTTTATGTATCAACAGATGGTCAAGCAACATGGCAATCATCCTCAGCTGAATTACTTGGAACAGATGGATATGAAAATACTTGGGAAGGTATAATTAATAACCCCGGTGGTATAGAGGCCTATTCATATTTATCGGGACTCGTTGATTCTGAAGCTTTGGGAGAAGATTATGGTACAATAATTGTATCAGGATCCCCTCATAATGTCAATGGAAATTGGCCTCCAGGAAGTAATCTGTATGCAGTTCTTGCCAATGATGAATCTGGAGATGCATCCTCTAATTATGATATCACAACTATTCGTGGAACCTATAAAGGACAGGATGCGGTAGATGATGAGGGCAATACATATACAGATATAGAAAGATTTTATTTAAGTCTTAGTTTGAGTGGTGGATGTTGTGACGTAGGCGGTTTATTTGGTCCATGGTACTTATATGGAGTTGGTATTGTTAATCCTGAAGCAGAAGAGGCTGTCGCATATGCTATTGGTTATGGCGATGGCGGCTTTGGACAATTATCACCAGGCCTTTTAAAGATAACTGGAGATTTAGCTACTGGAGAGATTGGTGGATTTGATTATATTACAACCAATATAGATTATAATACGAGTGGTAACGATATGCAAGCTACTGCACTTATGAGCTATATAACTAGTGATAGCCAATGGGGAACATGGCCTAATTCATATAATGGATTTATTGTTCTTGGTGTCACAGTTGAAGCTTCTCTTGATGGACTTGATGTTGCAGCAACTGTCAAAGATCAAACCGACCCCGGTTTAATGATTTGTGAAACAACATTTCAAACGGGTAATAACGATCCCGTCTTAACAGAACCTGCTTTTGATACTGATACATCTGAATTGTCAATTACATATACTGATGAAGATGGAAATCTGCCCTGGTGGAAAAATGTTCAAGTTTGCTATCCTGATGGTGGAGTTTGTTTCTTAAATATCCCCATGATACCTGATGCTCACAATTATCTTGAAGGGGTACGCTATACAGCTTCCCTTCTCGGTCAAGATATTGCTGATGGATTATATGAAGCAAAGTTTTGGTTCTCAGATGATATGCCCGGTGAGCCTCAAGTACATCTAGACATTACTATTGGCGACTCAGGGGCATGTGAATTGTTAGGAGATTCAAATGAAGACGGAAATCTAAATGTCTTAGATGTTGTACTCTTAGTAAATATTGTTTTAGCAGGCGAATTTAATGAATGTGCTGATCTAAATGGCGATGGTTCATTAAATGTTCTTGATATCGTTTTATTGGTCAATATCATTCTTCAAGGATAAAATTAGTGCTAAATTCTACTATATAAAAAAAGGCTCTAATTAATTAGAGCCTTTTTTTATACTATACCTATCAAATTTTAGAAGGGATAAAACTAATCTATCATCTCTCCACCACCTAACACATCTTCAATATTCCATTCACCTGAACTAAATTTTACTTTCAACATTCCTAAGAGTTCTCCCCGAGCTGAATCTACTTCTCGCTTAGACATTGGACCATCAACTGGTGTGTACATAGCTTGTTTTTTACTCGGTAAATATTCAACTATTTTATTTACAATTTCTTCTTCAAAACCTTTTAATGCTTTAGCCATTACTTCCAAATCAATATCAGGATTCATCCAAAATACAGATGCCATACTATCAGGTAAAGCCATTAAATCCTCATAAGATAAAAAGTGTTTTTTAACCTCATCATAAAGTTCTGGATTATCTACCTTTAATTGTTCCATGTATTGATTGGCTTCGTCTTCTGACATTTCTCCAAGTATAGTCGCTACGCTTTTTCCACCCCCACGTGTGAACTCTTTAGGGCCGGGAATAAATGAAACTTTTTCCTCTAATTCACGGGCCATACTTATAACCGCTTCTAATGGAATATCTTTCAAACTACCAATTTGAACAACTATTTTATTTTTTCTTATAGGATCCATTTTATTTAAAACAGACATTCTGGATTCTTGTGTTAATTGATCTAAAGCCAATGCGGTCATACGAATCTCTTCTTTTGCAAGAAGGCAATAAAGTTGTTCCTCGTCTAGTCCGCGTAGAAATCCAAATAGATCATCAGCTTCTTCTTTATCACGATACTTTTCTGACATCATCTTAAAATAATATTCTTCCATCACGGCTTTTTTAAGAGTTGGAGAAATATTTTGCAATTCGCGTGAGCGAATTCTAAGTTTCATCATATCTGATTCTGAAATTGTTTTGAACAAAGTCATTGCTAAAGAATCACCAAATATATGCAAAAGAATTGCAGCTTTATCAAACCCAGAAAAACCTTCAAGAATGGTACTCATACTTATCCTTCTTCTCCTTCAGTTTCAGAATCACTGCCACCATCAGATAGCCAATCTTTAACAATTTGTGTTGCGCCTTCGCGTTGATTAACCGACATAGAAACTGCTGTTTGTCGCAAGGCTTTTAATTCAGCTCTGATTACATTCTCATCTTCAAAAGCCATGGTAGCATATGGGTTTGTAGGTACTTCTAAAATAGGCGTTTCTATTATTGGACTTGCCTCTACTTCTGCTTCCTTTTCATCTATTTTGCTCTTTTTATCTTCTTTATTAGTCTTTTTTTTTGCGCCACCCTTAGGTTTTAAATAGACTACTTCTTGCTTATTTTTTTTAAACATTAAGAGCAAAAGCATGAGGAAAATTATAACACCTAATCCTAAATAAATTAATGTAGGATCAGATGAACTACCACCTTTCATCCCCAAAACCCCTTGATTTTCATCATCAGATAAGTTTCCCTGGCCATATTTGATAATATCAATCAAATCCTTCTTCGTTTCAGTTTCAGAATTAATTCGTGCATTTATCACTGTATCAATTTTTTGTTGGGCTTTATACAACAATGTATCAAGTTGAAGTCTTTCAGCATCCTCATTAGCTTCTAATTTTACTAAACGTAATGAATCTTGCCTTCGCTGAAAATCTCTATCAAGGATTGCTTGCTCTTCCCACATTTCTCTTTGATCTTCAGATCTAGATAATTTATCTTGAAGATCATCGAATTTTTGATCAAGTTTACTTAATTCTTCTTCTCGGCTTTTTCTCTCCATTGATTCCATTTTTTCGCGAAGATCAGCTAATTCAGATTTTTCTGATGATTTTTGGAATTGCATTGTTTCAATACTTATACAATCATCACAATTTGCAATCATTGGGATAATACCATTTACCAATGTTGTAATTGTTTTGTCTAAAACTGGGGATGCAAGGGATTCTTCAAGAAAAAAGTTTACACTTATTTTTTTAATTCTCAATGATCCCCAATTACCAAATTTACCTTTAGGCAGAGGCGACACTATATTAGGACTACTTAACTGATTATTAGGTTTAGTATCAGTATTAGCATTTATGTTTCCGCCTGAAAGTTGAAACCCTGGAATGAAATCCATCGAGCTCCCGGCTGATGGCGCTTTTGCTGCCAAATCAGATAACTGATTATTGTTGGAACTTTGTAATTGATTTGATTTTAAATCTGTTGCCAAGTCACTGTGATCTAATTCAAGGTTTACTACTACTACAAATTTAGTCTTGTCAATTACATGCCCAACTTCAGAATAAATTTTATCTCTAAGAGAATTTTCCAAAGTTGTCTTTTGCATAAATGATTCTAAATTTTGTGAAAAGACCAATGAAATGGATGAACTCACAATTAAGCATTTAACAATATTTAGCATTTTATGTTGATATTTAGTCATTATACTAAATTTCCTTTTTGTTGTATAAATAGGTTTCATGGTTCAATTACAATTTTAATTCGTCTGTTTTTTTGCTTTAATTCAGGTGTTGAATTTTTTTCTGCTATTACATCAGGTGTGATATTACCTGATCTCATTTCATTCCAAGGTACCTCTGCAGGCCACTGATCAGCAAAACCACTAGCGCGTAACCGACTAGAATTTACACCTTTTAAGATTAAATATTTTACTACTTCTGAGGCACGTGCAGCAGAAAGTTCCCAATTTGTGGGGTATGTTTTTGCCAGTTTCCCTGAAGGATACCAATCTGAATCTGTATGGCCTTCTACTGTAATAGATCTTAAGTCATTTTCAGCAGTCATAATTCGATCAATGGATTCATCTAAAAGAGTACGTAATTTAGGTTTCATGGTTACTTCCCCAGACTCAAAACATAAATCCCCATCTATTTCTAATGCAGCTCCACGAGGAGACGTTGATACAGAAGCTGAATCTTGTACATCCAACTCTTCGATAATATACTGAAATTCAAAACGTACTTCAGAAATATTTAATTTCTTTTTATTTTCCTCTTCTGCTTGCTCAATAGCCATTTCAGTATATTCATCAATGGGCATTCCTTCAATCTCGGTTACACCAGCTTGCTTAAATTCTTCCATTTGTTCTTTTATTTCTTTGGTGCTTTTACCACCACCCTTTTTATCATCTTTGGTGTCTGCAATGCCACCTTTTTTTTCAGCTTGTGCATCTGAAAAAGCTGCCATCTTTACAGGGTCCATAGTTGCCATTGAGAACATAAGAACAAAAAATGCAAACAATAATGTCATCATGTCGGCAAAGGTTCCCATCCATCCGGGAAGTCCTTCGTCTGGGCATTCTGGGCATTTATTAGCCACTAATTATTCCTCTTCCTTAACTCTTTCAGAACTGTCTAAAAAAGCATTTAACTGGTCACGTATTAAAAAGGGGTGTGTTTTATCATTAATTAACATTACTCCAGCTAATATTAAAGCACTTTCAACTTTTTTACCCTCACTCTTACCTTTTAATTTATCGGAAAATGGTAAAAATATAAAATTTGAAAATAATGCACCATATAGCGTAGTAATCAATGCTACCGCCATTGATCCCCCTAATTTAGCTGCTGGATCAACACCCGGCTCTGGTGGTAATGCCATACCGCCTAACATAAATACCAATCCAATTAATGTTCCTACCATTCCAAATGCCGGTGTATAAACACCTAAAGTTTTCATTACATTAGCCTGCTGACCTTCACGTATTGCTCTAAATTCTTCCATATTTTCTAAAATAGTACGAATATCTTCTTTCTTCTGTCCATCAGCTATATATTGACAGCCAACTTGTGCTGTTTTTAAACGAAAGGGCATCGTTTCTGGGGGGCTCTCAAGTGCTTTTGCTAACTCGCCTTTTCGTTGTGCTTCCGCAAGGACCATAAAATCTAAAACAATGTCTGTCTTTGTGAATTCATCGTCAGCAAAGATTCTTTTCATTGATTTAATAAGTGTCACTAGTTCATCCATTTTAAATGCTACGGCTGTTGCAGCAAGAGCACCACCCACAACAATTAATAAGCTAACTAAGTCCCATAATGCACCTAAACCAAGACCTGCACCTGCTGCAGACAACATAGATGCATAACCTATTAATGCAGTACCAAGGACTAAACCTATAAGTGTGGCTAAATTCATATATTACTCCCTTAATTTTTCATTTCTGATGATGACAATCGATTATCTTTCGATGCACGCAACAAATCTTGTATTTCTGTAAATTCTGGATCTAACTTTAAAGCAATATTCCAATTCATAGTTGCTCGTTGAAAATCCCCCAATCGATAATAAATAGAACCTCGTCTTGCATATGCCAATGCAATATTAGGATTAACCTCAATGGCCATATCAATCTCTGTCAATGCTTCGCGAAATTCTTCGGCATAAAAGTATCGTAATGCACGAGAGATATGTCGCATAATAATATTATTATTAGCTTTATCTATTTGCCGCTCCAAATGGAAAACTCTACTAGAATCCATCAATATGGCCATTTTTTGCTGTAAAAATAAATTTTTATTATATAAATTTTTATTCTCATAAAATGCAACTGCTATAGAGTCACGTAATGAATTTATGAGGGTCACTACATTTTGATCTTCTGAATCTCCCAGTGCTGTAGATACATACGCATCAAAAGGGGATTCAGCGAACTCAACCTTTTTTTCACTAAATAAATTGGGAACATCAAATGTAATCCCAAGGCTTATTGCAGGAGCATTAGGTTGTAAATCTTTTTTTTCTGAACCTGTTCTTGATTCTGTTGCAAATTCACTTAAATTTTCAAAATGTGTCATTCCAAAATTAACTGTAAAGCTACTTGAAACGGGTAATTTTGCGCCAGCATTAATTCCTTGTCCATCATATTCCATTAGCAAATCAAGGCCACCATTTTTTTGAAAATATGGTGTCTTTAGTTGAAAACCTAAGAACCCACTATAATTAATAGAGCTAGCATTAAAGGAGGTGTGTGGGTCATAACCAAGCTTCCCCGTTCCACCCCCAAAATGGATAGATAGATCGTAATTATCAAAATTGCTATGATTAGTAAAAACGGTAAAAAATGACATATCGTTAATTTGAATTACACTATTACCATCACGCTTATACAGAAAATCTTGTATTCCTGATGAAATCATTACATCACCATATTTAAATATTGTTTTTTGTATATGAAACCCAGCTTCTTTCATTGAATTTGGAGATGCAAGTGAAGTTGCTGATAACCCAATATTATACCCTGATTTAGTTTGAAATTTCAATGCAAACCCACCGCTATACAGCCTATAGTCACTCGAAAAATTTAATACCTCACCACCAACATCAATTGTAAATAAATTTGGAGAACCCTTCTCAAATGCCATGCTTGGAATTTGCATCATAGTACCTGGTCGTGAAAATGCAACTCGGGAATTAGAAAATGAAATCGTTATAATACTTAGTAAGCTGATAATGATTTTTAAACTCAATTTGTAATTCATTGAATTAACGTTTTAAAACTCTAACTTGTAATTTTGCGATATTTTGATATTCACTAGTTGGGTGATTCTCAATGATTTTATTAAATGCATGCAATGCTGTTTCCTTATTTCCCACTTCTGTTGATGACATTCCTAATAAAAACAATAATTCATCATTTAGATCATATTCTTGATTATCTGTTAGCATATTAATAATTCGACTATATTGGCCTAAATTGAATAATGCATCTGCATGTAATTTCATTAATCGGATTTTTTGTTTCTCTGTTAGCTTCGTAAAATCAACCATTTCTAGTAATTTTATGGCTTCAACATATCGTCCTGAAGTGAAATATTTATTACCTAATTTATATTGTTCTAAATAATTCAATGTTGTGAAGTCTTGGGTGAATCGATTTTTCGTGATTTCACCACCTCTCTTTAATTCTACATTGACAATTTTAGGATTCACATGACGCTTAGTTAGCGCTGCATATTTTTTATCTACAATTTCAGAAACAACCTTTGAATTTACTTTCACTGCAGATTGTGATTGTGAATCTATTTTTACCCCTAAATCCCACAAATAAACAGAATCATCAGCCATTGCTAATGTGCAAAATAAAAATAAACAAGCTCCTATTATGTTCAAATAATATAAATTCTTCATCTTAATCATATTGTTCCCAATCTAGTGTATAAGAATAACCAATAAATGCACCCGTTGATTTTGGAACGACTAGTTCAAATTCTGCTACTGCACCAGGTAAAATACTAGAATCAGAGGTAATCCCTGTCTTAAAGGTATAATAGGTTCCCCGAGTAAAAGCAGTGAGGGTTTCAGTATCACCATGCCAATTTTTTCTAAACGTAACATTTATTTTAGCAAAATCTGCACGTTGTGCACCAACATTTTTTACTTCCCCTCTCAATATTGTATTTCCCGATTTATCTTTCTTCTCTTGAATACTACCCATCAAAATCAACTGTGCCGACTGATTTTGTTTTCTTCTTTCGATGATATTAATTCCTGACTCATCATTTTCATCTAATACTTCTACCACTTCCATTTGGTCCGGAGATAAAGAATTGGCACCACTTGATTCATCACCATCTTCACCTTCAATAATATTCTCAATTACGCGAACAATCGTGCTTCTATCAATAATAAGTTTGCCAATAAGCGTTTCAACTTTGACAACATCCCTATCTTGAAAGAGGATTTTACCATAAACTGAACTTCCGTTGCTCAAAATAATTTCTTTATTATAAACTGAAAAGGGATTCCCCCAAATTTGGGATTTTGCCCGTAATTCACGAACATTTGCATTATAATGCTCTAATTCAGCTTTGAGTTTTCTCACTTCAAGATTCAATTCATCCAAAGGCATTTCACCCACTTGAATTTGGGTTTCATTTCCGAGTACTGAACTTTCAATAGCATCCTCTTCAGAATCAGAAATCCCCTCAGAAGCATTTTCTACATCTTCTGAAGAGGATATTATCTCTGAATTATCTACACTTTCTCCTTCAGCATCCAAGTCTTTGCTGAGGAAACTACAATTATTTAACAAAAATGGCAGTAAGAAACATGCCATTACAATAAAGCGTCTAGAAATCATAGACGAAACCTTCCATTAGTGTGTTTGAAATCACATTATAAGAGTATTTTGGGTAAAAAAATATTAACTTTCTCCTCATATTCCAAGACATTTCTTCTCTATTTACTTCTTTTTTTTCTTGTGCTCAGTCAAACTAAACCACTATATATTGTGTACTTAGATGAAATTGTTAATGCTGTTTGAGAACTTATAAAAATTTTGTAAATTTCACCTCTGGAAAAAGGAAAATTCTATTGATTTTAAATATGCTTAAATGTAAAATTCATCGAGCAACGGTAACAGAAGCTGACCTCCATTATGTTGGTTCTATTACTATCGATGAAGATTTGATGGATGCTGCAGGTCTTCTTGAATATGAAAGGATTCATGTTTTGGATATTACCAACGGGAATCGTCTTGAAACCTATGTAATTAAAGGTACAAGGGGTTCTGGATGTATTTGTATAAATGGCGCTGCTGCTCACCTCATCAATAAAAATGATTTAGTCATTATCGTTGCATATTGTCAGCTTACTGATATTGAAGTTGATGATCATGTCCCTACTGTAGTTCATGTTGACGAAACCAATAAGATTGTTTCATTGGCTACATCAGAACTTGCCGTTAATTAATTTCCGATGAAAAAAATTACCATTGATACTATTCGTAGCCTTAAGGGAGCAAATTCTGCTTTTGCTACACTTACGGCTTATGATTTTACTTCTGCAAAATTAGTCGACCAAGCGGGAATCCCCCTTATTCTTGTAGGTGATAGTGCTGCCATGGTTGTGTATGGTTATGATACAACTATCCCCGTATCTATGGACGAAATGATTTTTTTAGTGGGTTCGGTTACACGAGGAGCTGAAACCGCATTGGTGGTAGCAGACATGCCTTTTATGTCATATCAAGTATCCGTTGAAAATGCCATCTTTAATGCAGGACGATTTGTTAAAGAAGCCAATGCACAAGCCGTCAAACTTGAAGGTGGCGTGAACAGTGCGGATCATATAACTGGAATAGTTAATGCAGGAATTCCAGTAATGGCACACATAGGATTAACGCCTCAATCTTTTCATCAAATGTCTGGATACAAAGTTCAGGGTAAAACTAAATCTACTGCTGAACAATTGATTGAAGATGCCGTAGCCGTTGAAGCTGCCGGAGCATTTTCAGTTGTGTTAGAAGGGATCCCTTCTGAATTGGCAAAAATTGTTACTGAAACCGTTTCAATTCCAACCGTTGGCATTGGCGCTGGTCCTTATTGTGATGGTCAAATACAGGTATTTCACGATATTTTAGGGCTCTTTGGAACCTTTGTTCCTAAGCATACTAAACAATATTCAAAATTAGGTGAAAATATTGTGGATACCATTTCACAATATCGTGCTGACGTTGAAACCGGAAAATTTCCAGAAGCAAAACATTCTGCACATCTAAAAGAAGAAATAATCAACGCTATACGTTCCGGTTCATGAGAACCATTACAACGCTTTCTGAATTCAAACAATTTCGAGATAGCCTTTCAGGAACCATCGGCTTTGTTCCCACAATGGGCGCCCTTCATGAGGGACATTTATCTTTGGTCAATAAATCAAATCATACCTGTGATTATACAATCGTAAGTATATTTGTAAATCCTACACAATTTACTCAAAACGAAGATTTAAGCACCTATCCCAAACCTTTAGAAAAAGATTCGACTTTACTAAAAGCATTTAAAGTAGATGCGATTTTTTTACCCACCAATGAAATTATGTATCCAGAAGGATTTTCTACTTTTGTTAATGAAGAGATTCTTTCACGCGAGTTAGAGGGGAAGAGTCGACCTTCATTTTTTAAGGGGGTTACCACAATTGTAGCAAAGCTATTCAACATCGTAAATCCCACTCATACGTTTTTCGGAGAAAAAGATGCTCAACAATTACGCGTCATTCAAAAAATGGTGAGTGATTTAAACTCTTCTATCCAAATTATTTCATGCTCCACTGTGCGAGAAAAAAGTGGATTAGCAATGAGTTCACGAAATGAATATTTATCAGCAGAATCCAGACAATCTGCATACATTATTTATAAAGGCTTAAAGCACGGACTTTCACTTTTAAAAAATGGTGAGCGAAATCCAGATGTAATTAGAGAAGAAATAACTAAAATATTTCAACTTGAACCCCTTGCAAAAGTTGATTATATTTCTATTTCAGATAATATTTCATTAGAAGAAATTAATGGAGAAATAGCTGGAGATATTCTGATAAGTACCGCAGTTTATATTGATGATATACGGCTAATTGATAATATCACTTACTCATCTGATTGAATAAAATGAGTGCCTTGGCTATCACGAGATTCGATGGCTGCAGATACCAATGCATTGGCCGTTTGAACTCCATTTCGTAAGCCAATAATTTCGGGTGTATTTCTAGAAAATAATCATCACCATCTTGCATCACACTTGCATCTTTACCTGAAAAATAACCCCAAACTAATGCCTCTAAAAGCGATGTGCTGGCTAATCGATTTGCACCATGAGCTCCTGTGCACGCAACTTCCCAACAATGACCGGTACCCGCATCCAAAAAAAATTTAACTTTTCTGGGGAATCATCTAAACCCTTATAAACAATGCCGCCCTGTATGTGGGGAGTATTGCTACTTTTTAACTCATTTGTTTTGGTTATAATGGTAACTTTTTTACCTTCATCGGCCGCAGTTAATGCAGCCGTTGCCCCAGCAAGTCCAGTGCCTATGACTAATATTTCAGTTTATTTCGCGTCCACTACATAAATTCCAGTCGAATATCTTTACTTCTAATTTGGTGAGTGAGTGCACCAATCGAGATCGCATTTACACCCGTATCTAAATAACCATGAATATTATCTATAGTAATGCCTCCTGAAGCCTCCACAAAAATACTATCACCTCCTGCAACATTTCTAATTAACTGAATCGCTTCTCTAATTTGATTTGGATGCATATTATCCAGTAAAAAACCATCAACGCCCACAGCTAAGCCCTCACGAATTTGATCGAATATATCCACTTCTAATTCGATGGGTAAATTGGTGTCCAACTTTCTAATATTTTGAACCGCAGTGCGTATAGATTCTACTGATTTCAGATGATTATCTTTAATTAATACGCCTTCAGAAAGATTCAACCTATGATTATAACCACCCCCGCAAGTGACAGCATATTTTTCTAATAGACGCAATCCTGGTGTGGTTTTCCGAGTATCCAAAATTTTCACCCCATATGGACGTGCCAATTCCGCATAAACTTTGGCCTGAGTTGCAATGCCACATAGACGTTGAATCAAATTGAGCATTACCCGTTCACGAGATAATATGCTGGCTGCCTTACCAATTACTTGTCCAATAACATCTCCCGGCATTAATTCATCACCATCTTTCACGTGGATGTGAACTGCAGAGTCATCATCGAAACAATGTAAAATTACTTCCTTTCCAGAAAAGACTAAACTTTCAACGGCTTGAATCTCTGCCGTTACTTTTTCATCTGGTGATACAGTACCAAGTGTTGTTTTATCACCATCTGGAATATCTTCTTCAAGAAAAAATTTGACTCGCCCTAATACATATTCAGCATCTAATTTAGTAAATTGAGTATATTCTATCAACTGAGTTCCAACATCCTTTCTAATGGTTTTAGTGCAGCTAATCTTTTTTCCTCACTCATATGGATTTGAGGAGAAAGCGTCTCTAAGGCATTCACCATTTTTTCTAATGTATTCAATCGCATATGTGGACATTCATTGCATGCACATCCATCATTTGATGGAAGTGGGATAAATCGTTTTTGGGGGGGGTTGCTTTTGCATCTGATGAATTACACCTGGCTCGGTGGCAATAATAAATTCTCGCTTATCACTACCATTTGCATAATTTATTATTGCTGTGGTTGAACCAATAAAATCTGCCACATCTTGAATATCTGGATCTTGATAATAATGTGCCAAAATAACGGCATTTCGTTGCTTTTTTAATACTTGAATTTTAGAAAATATATCATTCATTTTATTGTCAATAATTGGATTCAAATTTACTTAAGAATCTTATTTCATTCCCGTTTTTACTTTCGCCCAATCCAGCAGTCATTTTGCAGGCGGAAAATAATTAGACAAAATAATCAATCCCGGAATACCAAACATCCGCCCCTGAAAAATGGGAATAAGCTCACCAATTAATCCAATAATCCCTAAAATTATTCCTAAAGAAATTTTAAAGGTATGACGAATCACTTCTCACCCATAACGACGAGAGTGCCCATCCATTCATCTTTTGCACCACTTTGCCAATGTTGAATATTTTTAAAACCGGCTTCTTTCATATTAGTGAGCCAATAATCAATGGGTTGCGTATTCATATTTACACCACATTCCATGGGCCAATTTATAGAAGGTAAATTTTCAGTATAATGATCAATACCAAAAATAAAACATCCCTTTTGATTAAGCCAATTTGAATAGATAGTATTTATTAACTCTGATGGATTTTTAAGATAATATAAAACTTCCATTGAATGAATAATGTTAAACTGTTGAGGTGGGCTCCATTGCAAAATATCCGCACAAACATATTGGTTTTCTGAATCCAATGATTGTGCTTTTAGAATCATTTTTTCAGCACCATCAATTCCCAATGACCTCTCACAAGTTTCAATTTCTTTAAATTTTCGAACGACCCAGCCGTTTCCACAACCCACATCCAAAACTGAAAATGGAGTTTGTAAAAATGGTTTAAGTTTATCAAACATAAAGTTGACTGATTTCGCATGACCTTTTTCCATGCCTTCGTCTTTGCCTATTTCTGCCCACTTACTAAAAAGTGTAATGGCTGAAGGATATGTATCTTTAAAATTTATTGTTTTTCCCATCTCTAAATTTACAGGAATTCTATGAATGAGACTTATGAATTGTGAACAACGAATGTGTAATTTTACCCTTCGATTTTTAGTTAATTTTTACCCTTTAAGGAATTTATGAGAAAAAGTAGTTTTAGAAATATTGCCATCATTGCACACGTTGATCATGGTAAAACAACATTGGTTGATGGACTTTTGCAACAAAGTGGTACTTTTAGCGCTCACCAAAACGTTGAAGACCGAGTGATGGACTCTATGGATTTAGAAAAAGAGCGTGGTATTACAATTACTGCTAAAAATACAGCAATCCATTATAAGGGTATCAAAATTAATATTGTTGATACACCAGGTCACGCTGATTTTGGCGGAGAGGTTGAAAGAAGCTTAAATCTTGTTGATGGTGTATTGTTACTTGTGGATTCCAGTGAAGGCCCATTACCTCAAACTCGATTTGTACTAAAAAAAGCACTTACCAAAAACTTACCGGTAATTTTAGTTATTAATAAAATTGATCGAGCCGATGCACGAATTGATGAAGTAGTAAATGAAGTTTACGACTTATTTATTGATCTTGATGCAACTGATAAACAAATCGAATTCCCCATTATTTATACCAATGCAAAAGATGGTGTGGCACATGCTGAACTTGGAGATGATTCTAAAGATTTAACTCCATTATTCAATTTAATATTAGATAAAATTGAAGGACCTGAAGCGAATGATGATATTGAGCCTCAATTTTTAATTACCAATTTGGCGTATGATCCATATGTTGGGCAGGTAGCTGTTGGACGGTTGGGAAATGGAATGCTTGAGTTGAATAAGCGATATAGTTTGTGTACAAAAGATGGTATCCTTCATGACCAAAAGTTTTCTGCTTGTTATACCTTTAAGGGTCTTCAAAAAATTAAAGTTGAAAAATTAGAGGCTGGTGATATTATTGCCATTGCAGGAATTGAAAATATTAATATTGGTGATTCTATTTCTTGTAATGAAAATCCGAAACCATTACCTCGAATTGAAATTGATGAACCTACTGTTTCAATGCATTTTCATGTAAATAATGGCCCTTTTGCAGGAAAAGAAGGAAAATATCTTACTTCACGAAATATCAGTGAACGCTTACAAAAAGAAATTTTAGGTAACGTTTCTTTACAAGTTATTGATACTGAACGAACAGATGTATTTGAAGTGAGGGGACGTGGGGAACTACAAATGGCGGTGCTTATTGAAACTATGCGTCGTGAAGGTTACGAATTTATGGTGTCAAAGCCTCGTGTAATTACAAAAGAAGTTGACGGTAAGGTATTAGAGCCCATGGAAAATGTTTTCTTGGATCTTCGCGAGGAACATGTTGGGGTCATTACAGAAAAACTTTCCTTACGAAAGGGTCGGATGACCAATCTTCAAAATAATGGTTTTGGTAGAGTCAATTTAGAATTTATTATTCCTTCACGGGGGCTCATTGGTTTTAGAAGTCAATTTTTGACTGATACGAAGGGTTCCGGAATAATGAATACTCTTTTTGATTCGTATGCGCCATGGTTTGGGCCTATTCCACAGCGGATGACCGGTGTATTGGTTTCTGACCGCCCCGGGAAAGTAACAACTTATGCCAGTCAAGCTATGGTTGACCGTGGAGAACTTTTCTTAGCAGTGGGTACAGAAGTTTATACTGGGATGATTTTAGGTGAACGAAATCGTACTGGTGATTTGGATGTTAATATTTGCCGAGAGAAAAAACTCACCAATATGCGTGCATCAAGTTCAGATGCTACCGTTACACTTCGGCCACCACAACTTTTATCTTTAGATCAAAGTATTGAATTTATTGCAGCCGATGAGTTAATAGAGGTTACTCCATTAACAATCCGTTTACGTAAAATGGAATTAGATGCGAACAAACGTGCATCATTGAAAAAGAAGGAAATAACCGGGTAGGATAGTTGATATGAATTTACTCAGCTTAAATCCCTTTATGATTAATAAATGGCTATTTTAGCTTTGGCTGGTAAACGTTATGCTTCGGTGTCAATTATTGTGGATAACATTATGGATAACCCTCTCTTTTATCATCATTTTTTTGATAGAAGTACCATTGGTTGAGTTACTCATATTTTATAATTAATTAAATATGCAACAATTGATTTAAATTTAAATGTTCTAGCCAGAATTACAAAATGAGCTAAATAATGAGATGGAAATTCAAACTGATTGTTCAGTTTACCCCCACAAGAATGAGTAATAACTCCCCCATTATTTTGTTTATATACATTGGTCATATCTACAAAATCAACCCCTAGTGTTTGCTGCCTTCCCACAAGGGGATTGTTACCCGTACAATTAACATGATCATTTACTGGTAAAATGGCTTTATGGTCAACTTGAACGTTTCGAGTTATATCATATATTAAGATTTCTTTAACTTTTATGTCCTTAAAAAATTCAATGCATGTTTGAGCATCGCCAAAATCTAATACTGTCCCTTTGGGGTGAGGAATATTACTTGAAGCTAATTCTGTAGAAATTACAATTAATGACATTAAGTTCGTGCTCCAAATAATGCTGTACCTAAACGAATATGGGTGGCTCCTTCTTCAATTGCCAACTCAAAATCTCTACTCATTCCCATAGATATATTTTTACATGTGGAAACTCCATTATAAAGTATTTCATCTCTTAATATTCTGGTTTGAGTATAAATTGAACGATACTTTTGATCTAATTTGATAAAAGGAGGAATCATCATAATGCCTTCAATTAACAAGTTGGGGAGTTTAGATATTTCAATAGCTGTAAATATAGCATCCATTGGACTTAAGCCATGCTTTAACGGGTCATTTCCTGAATTTATTTGAAGATATATGCGTTGGGTTTTATTTAACTCTTTTGCAACATTTGAAATTCGAGTAGCTAATTTAATTGAGTCCACAGTTTGAATGACATCATAAAGTTGAACTGCTTTGCGAACTTTATTTGTTTGGAGGTGGCCGATAAGATGAATTTCAACTAATTCTTTGTTATGAATCTGTGGAAATTTTTCTTCAGTTTCTTGAATTCTACTTTCTCCCAATGAAAACAATTTCGCTGAAATTGCTGAATTCATAGCAGACACAGGGAATGACTTTGTTACTGCAATAAGTGTAATTTCATCAATACTACGATTTGATTTTTCAGCACGAATTGAAATCTTTTTTTGGATTTCATTAAGATGAGTAAGGTTTATGTGAGAAATAATTATTCCTCCGTCACTTCTCCTGGTTCATCTTCACCATCATCATCTTTAAGGACTTTTGTAATAGTTGAAATTTTGGCACCATCATCTAGCTTTAAAAGCCTTACACCTTGAGTGTTTCGGCCAATTACATTAATACTTTCAACCGGCTGACGAATCATAATACCTTGATCAGTAATAATCATGATATCATCTGTATCAACAACCTCCATTATGGTTACTAACTTACCAATTTTGTCATTACATTTAATGGTATAAACACCTTTACCGCCACGGTTTTGTGTACGATAGGCTTCCACATCGGTTCGTTTTCCATAGCCTTTGTCTGTGGCTGCAAGAATACTTCCATCACGTTTAACTACTAACATGCCCACCACAAAATCGTCAGAAAAGCTCATAGAAATTCCACGAACACCCATGGTTTTTCTTCCCGTTGACCTGATGGTGTTTTCTGCAAATCGTATTGCCTTACCGCCATTTGTTGCCAAAACAATATCTTGGTCACCATGAGATATTTTTGCTTCAATTAGTTCATCTTCTTCACGAATCTCAATCGCATAAATTCCACCCTTGCGAGGCTTGCTATACAAACTTAAAGCAGAGCGTTTAATAATTCCATTTTTGGTAGCCATAACAATAGAATCCGTATCATTAAATTCTTTTGTCGATACAAATGCTTTTACTTTATCTCCAACTTCACATCCAATAAGATTCACAATTGCCCGACCTTGAGATGTTCTTGAACCTTGTGGAATTTGATGCACTTTTAGCCAATAACATTTTCCCCTATCTGTAAAAAATAACATTGTGCTGTGAGCAGAAGCAATAAATAAGTGTTCTACAAAATCATCTTCTCGAGTATTAGCACCCTTCATACCTCGTCCACCACGGCGCTGAGTTTTCCATGCTGCCGTTGGAAGACGTTTGATATAACCGTTGTGGGTAATTGTTACTACCATGTCGTCATCAGCTATCATGTCCTCAATCGACAAGTCACCACTTATTGGGATAATTTCAGAACGTCTTTCGTCACCATATCTTTCATTAATTTCCAATAATTCTTCACGAATAATATCACTTTGAATATCATGACCCTCAAGGATATCATTTAGTTTTTTAATCAATAATTGAAGTTCGTTATACTCTTCTACAACTCTATCAACCTCCATTGAAGTAAGTCGTTGAAGGCGCATATCTAAAATTGCTTTAGTTTGTTTTTCTGAAAACTTAAACTTTGTAATGAGAGAATTTCGTGCTTCTTCAGGATTTTTAGATCCACGAATAATACTGATAACTTCATCAATATTTTCCAATGCTACCTTTAGTCCCTCGAGGATATGTGCACGGTCTTCAGCCTCTTTTAGCTCAAATTTTGTTCTGCGGATAATTACAACACGCCTAAAGTCTAAGAAATGACCAAGCATCTCTTTTAGGTTCATAACTTTTGGCACCCCGTTAGCAAGGGCTAACATTATTACACCAAATGAATCTTGAAGTTGTGTTAATTTGTAAAGATTGTTTAACACAATATCACCAATTGCATCACGCTTACATTCCACCACAACTCTAATGCCATCTTTGTCAGATTCATCACGAAGGTCTGAAATTCCATCTAGTCGTTTATCTCGAACAAGATCTGCAATCTTTTCTACTAAATTTGCTTTATTAACTTGATATGGAATTTCTGTAATAATGATAACTTCTTTGCCACTTGGAAGTTCTTCAATGGTTGCTCGGCCTCGCATAATTACACGACCGCGGCCAGTTTTAAATGCACTATGAACACCGTCAATTCCCATTATATAACCCCCCGTTGGGAAATCAGGACCTTGAATATGGTTTTCTATGAGCTCATCAATAGTGATATTATTATTGTCTAACATTGCTATTAAACTTGAAACTAGTTCACGCAAATTATGGGGTGGGATTTTCGTGGCCATCCCCACAGCGATACCATCCGCACCATTCATTAATAGGTTGGGAATAACTGTTGGCATAACCGTTGGTTCTTCTAAAGAATCATCAAAGTTGGGCTGAAAGTCTACAGTGTTTTTTTCAATATCACGCAACATTTCTGAAGCAACTCTATCCATTCGTGCTTCAGTATAACGCATAGCCGCAGCATTATCACCATCAATGGAACCGAAGTTTCCTTGTCCATCCATTAATGGATATCGCAGTGACCATGGCTGTGCCATACGCACCAATGAATCATAAACAGAACTATCACCATGGGGATGATACTTACCTAAAACTTCACCCACAATTCTAGCGCATTTTTTATATTTTCGATTCCAACTAGCACCTAAATCTGATGTGCCATATAATACTCTACGATGTACTGGTTTTAATCCATCTCTCACATCTGGCAATGCACGACTAACAATAACTGACATTGAATAATTGAGGTAGGATTCCTCCATCTCTTCAACAATATCACGAGGTGCTATATGACCATGTTTTAATTCTTCTTCAGACATATTTTTCCTTAAATATCCAAGTTAGATACAAATTTTGCTTTTGATACAATAAACTCACGACGAGACTCAACAACTTCTCCCATCAATTTTGAGAAAACTAAATTAGTCTCAACCAAATCATCTATGGTTACTTGATAAAGTGTTCGTGTATCTGGATCCATTGTTGTTTCCCATAATTGACCTGGATTCATTTCTCCCAAACCTTTATACCGAGCGATATCAATTTTTTTATCACCTACTTTCAAGGACTCTAATATTATATCCCTTTGTTCATCAGTAAAAGCATAATGCTCTTGTTTTCCTTTTGACAATTTATACAATGGCGGTTGGGCGATATATACATATCCTCCTGTAATTAGTTCAGGCATTTTTCGATATAAAAAAGTGAGTAAAAGGGTTCGAATATGACTACCATCCACATCAGCATCTGTCATAATGATTATTTTATGATATCTTAATTTTTGAATATTAAAGTCCCCGGCAGAGGTTTCCTCTGACTCAGAATCTCCCCCAAAACCAGCACCTAAAGCAGTAATTATAGTTTGTATTTCATTATTAGCCAAGAGCTTGTCAATCCTAGCTTTTTCTGCATTTATTACTTTACCTCTTAGGGGCAGAATCGCTTGAAACTTTCTGTCTCTTCCTTGTTTTGCAGAGCCCCCAGCAGAATCACCCTCCACCAGATAAATTTCACTTCTTGCAGGATCTTTTTCTGAGCAATCTGCAAGCTTTCCTGGTAGTGCTGAAATGTCTAAAACATTTTTTCTTCGAACCAGTTCACGTGCTTTTCTTGCAGCCTCTCTCGCACGTGCCGCATTTTCTGCTTTACCTATTATTTGCTTGGCTATATTTGGATTTTGTTCAAAGAAATCAGATAATGACTCCATAATTATTGAATCACAAATACCTTTTATTTCTCCATTTCCAAGCTTCGTTTTTGTTTGCCCTTCAAATTGAGGTTCTTGTACTTTTATGGATAAAACTGCAGTTAATCCTTCCCGTACATCATCGCCCCCAAGACTAAATGTTTTACCTTTTATTGGCTTAAACAATTTATTTTTAGTGGCATACTGATTCAATGATCGAGTTAGGGCCGACTTAAATCCAGCCAAATGGGTTCCACCTTCTATGGTGTTAATATTATTAACAAACGTGAGGAGGGTTTCTGTATAAGAGTCATTATAGCGTAAAGCTAAATCTACAGGGGTACCTTCTTTTTCACCTTTGATATGAATCGGCGTTTCAAATACAGGGTGGTGATTTTGATCTAAATGAATCACAAACTCTGAGATACCACCCTCATAAAAATGTTTTGTTTTTCGATCCGAATTTTCATCACTAAAAAATATAGTTATTCCGCTATTTAGGTAAGCTAATTCCCGGAGACGTTCATCAATAGTATCAAAATTGTATTTATGACCTACAAATATTTCATAATCAGGATAAAATCTAATTATTGTACCTGTTTTATCAGTAGTTCCTATTTCTTTTAACTCATTTTTTGTAATTCCAATCTCATAACTTTGTGTTGAAATTTTTCCATCTCTATGGATTTCTGCAACACATAATCTTGAAAGTGCATTTACCACCGAGACACCAACACCGTGTAAACCACCAGAAACTTTATATGAATCTTTATCAAATTTACCACCGGCATGAAGGACGGTCATTACAAGCTCTAAGCCTGACTTTCCCTCTTTTTTATTAATATCAACAGGAATACCTCGACCATTATCTTCCACAGAGATGCCACCATCTTTTAACATGGTTACATAAATTGTATCACAATGTCCGGCCATGGCTTCATCAATAGAATTATCCACAACCTCCCACACTAAATGATGAAGCCCCTTTTTACCCACATCACCAATATACATGGCAGGGCGCTTTCTTACAGCTTCAAGTCCTTTAAGTACGGTTATGCTATCGGCAGCATACTCTTGATGTGAGCTTATTTGATTGTCTTCACTCATAAAAATCGAATATCCTTGATTTTATTTTTTTCTAATTTTAAATTTATTTTTGTCATAATATCATTCTTTTGAAACAAAAGTTCATTTCGCCAAACTGGAGTTTTGGTTTTAATAATTAAAATACCGTTTTTAAAACTTTTGATTGTTGTATTTTCATTTATTGATGTTCCCACACTCTCTTGCCAGAGATTAGAAATATTACCTTTTTCAAAGGCTGGTTTTAGTTTTTCTTCACCCAGAATCTCTAATAAAGATTCTTTTATGCTACGGAACATAGCTCATTATTTTTCTTTAATTTGATAAAGTTTACATTTTCAAAATTATTAAAATATGATTCTACACTATTGTCTGTGGTTGTGATAAAAGTTTGATATTTATTATCGATAAGTTGAAGTATTTTTTTACCACGCGACCTGTCAAGTTTTGCAAACAAATCATCTAACAACAATACGGGCTTTTTATTTGTTTCCATGTGGAGGTATTTTGCTTCAGCAACTTTCAAAACAACTAAAAATATTTTTTTCTCTCCCTGAGATGCTTGGTCTTTGATATCAACATCACCAAAGAAAAAATTAATTCTATCTTTATGTGGACCAACACCAGTAAGGCCCCTAACTTTATCTTTTTCAAATCGTGATTCAAGCTCAAATAACAAATTTTTTTGATCTTCAATTTTTAGTGATTTATATTTTATTGCAACTTTCTCTGATGGGATTACTTTTGTCCACATCTCTTTAAATAATGCGTTAAAATGTTCAAAAAAATCACGCCTATGTTGCCAGATTTTTTGAGCCAATAAAGGCAACTGCTCATCCCACACAACTACTTCACGATAATGTTTGTTGTCCACCAAACATTTGTTGCGCAATTTAATAATCTTATTATAGCGCGCTAGTGCATAAAGATAGTCTTTGTTGGAAATTGAAAGAATTTTATTTACATACATCAACCTTGCACTATTGCCACCAGAGACAATATCGATATCTTCTGGAGATAAAACGATGCTGGGGAAAACCCCAACTAAATCAGAAATTTTCTCAACAACCTGTTCATTTATTTTAATTTTTTTTTGATTTAATATCTTTCTGTATGCAATTATTTTTTCTACTTTTCCCGAAACAATACCCACAACACTCATTGTGTCTGAGTTGATTTTTTGAATATTTTTTTTATATCCAGCTCTAAAGCTTTTTGAAATCGACAATGTGTGTATGGCCTCAAGTATGCTTGTTTTCCCCACACCGTTTTGTCCATAAATCAAATTAATTCCCTCAGAGAACTCCATTTCATATGAAGAAAGTGACCTAACATTTTTTATCTCAAGATGTTTGAGAAACACAGAAAATTAATCGTTTAATCTAATTGGCATTAACAGGGTTGTTTTTTCTTCTCCCATTTGCTGTTCTTTGGGAAGAAAAATCCCAGCACTTAACGGTGACTTAAAAAGTATTTTAATTTCTTCGGTTTTTTGATTTTTTAAAACATCTCCCAGGTATTGTGAATTATAACCAATTGTCATGGGTTCACCTGAATATAAACAGTCTATAGATTCTTTACCTGTGGTTATATTCTCAGGATCTTCAGTTGTAATAGTAATTTTATTTATATCCAATGAGAGAGCAATCTGCTTTGTTGATTTATTTGAAAAAATAGAAACACGTTTAACTGAACCAGCTAAATCATTTTTATTTATTGTTAATTCTTTTTCATTATCTTTGGGGATCACGCTTTCATAATCAGGATATCTATCTTTAATTATTCGAGAGGAAACACGAACACCTTCAAGATTTATCATGATATGGTTTTCTCCAATCTGTAGAGATAAAGAATCGTCTTTATTTAAAAAGGGTTTTAATAAAGATAAAAATTTAACTGGAATTATAACAGAGCCGTCAAAAGAACCTGACTTTAATTCAATTTTCTTTAAACGAACCAAACGATGTCCGTCTGTTGCTACTGCAGTTAGTCCTTCTGCAGACATATTAATCAAAACTCCTTGTAAGACAGGTTTTAATTCATCTTTACTGGTAGCATAAACGGTGCTTTCAATGATATTTTGGAACTCTATTGAAGGAACAACTAAATTATTTCCAGCCTCAACAGTTGGCTCTGCGGGAAATTCATCAGCGGGCTGTCCCATAATTGTATATTTTCCACAAGTACTTTTAATATTCACTTTCCCAATGTCTGAAATTTCAAAATGTAAAAATTCTTCCGGCATAGCATTGGTTATATCCAAAAGTGTGTTTAGAGGAATAGCGATTTTTCCAGCTTCTGCATCTTCAACCTCAACGTTTACTGAAATATAAACCTCTAAATTTGTAGCTCTAATTGAAATTTTCTTGGTTTTTATATCAAATAGGGCACAACTTAAAATGGGCAATGTTGATCTTGTTGGTATTGCTTTGTTTAAATGCTGTAATGAGTGTAAAAGAGAGGATTTTTCCACTGAAAATTTCATTTTAATTGTTCCTAGTTTAAACCGGTTGATGTGATGTTAAAATCAATAGGTAATTTTATCTTCAAATAGGGGTTTTATTCAAGACAAATACATATAATAAATCCTTTAATAATTATATATATTTATTACTTTATAAGAATATATATTTATTACTATTGGATGAATGTTGAAAACTGTTTTTGAAGATAAAAAAACAGTATAATTTTCTTGTTCAAACTAACAACAATTAAAGAAAAGCTTTATGTGGACAATTCTGTGAATAAGTGAATATTTACAGAATTTAA
>JABHHG010000192.1 GCA_018671635.1 Fidelibacterota bacterium
AATTTTTAAATTTTCAGGTAAACTGTCAATTGTGATGGGCATTTCTGGATCACCTAACGGTAGGTAGTGAGGTGTATGGCCTGGAATATAAATTATTTGGAATTTTTGATCCTCGGAATAAGCCTTCATGTTTAATGAAAGTGATCCAATATTCTTCTCAATCCCTCGAGAAAAAAAGTAATAATAATTCACAGGTGTTAAGATATCTAATGGACTATTGGTTGAACCCACACCCCAAGTATTTATTTGTTTACCTAATTTAATTTCCCAGTCAGCAGGGAACCATGAAACATATAATTCTCTTAAATCAAGAGAGGCACGAGAAAATGTCATTAATCTTTTGTCGTTGAAATTATTTGTTATTTCATCATTAAGATATATTTCTAATGCAAAATGAGAGTTTAAATTAAAATTTCCATATTCAATTATGGGTTTGTAATTGATAAATCGAAAAGGAACCTTTATTAAGCTAGCATCGGATGTTCGGTTAATCGTGCCAAAAAGGATGTTGCCAGAATAGTCATAATTGACTTGGGGAAAAAGAGATGAAACGATCATTGATAAAATAATAATTCTCATTATCATTTTATTCTAATGCCTCCTCAATCCACGTCATAACTTCATTGCCTTGTTCAATCCATGCACGGGTAAGGGCCCAATTGGGAAAGTCACCCAACAGTTCTCCATTCCACATATAGGTTAGTTCTGTAGTATATTCATCAATAGGGCGTAAAATCCAACCTCCTGCTGCATGAATGAGGCGTATATAGTCTTTATCAACAGAAATAGATATTTGATTAGTTGCTTCAAAACGATAGTAAAAATTATCATCAATTTGATTTTGAGAGTAAAGAACAATATAATCTCGTCCAGAAAATGGAAATGGCATATCTAATTTTATATGAACTATTTCTGGCGTAAGGAGTTTTGAATATTCGATGCGATCAAATATTTGGTAATAATTTTCTTTATCTTCTAACAATTTGGTAATTTCTTGCATTGGTGCAGATAATTGTTTTGAAGCTTTACAAAATGGAAATCCATCATAATTTTGCCATTCAATCACAACAGATTTAGATTGCAACATCTCCCAATTATTATCCACATATAATGGAATTTGTATGGCAAAACTAAATGATGTCAAAAGTATAGTGGTAATTAATTTATTCATTAAAGAATGTATCGTAAATAATTTTTGCGTCCTTTTTTATCTGTGTTTCCGAGAGGCCAAATTTACTTAAGTCATATTCATGTTTACTCTTGAATTCTCGTTGTTTTTTTGCTGTTTCTTTAATGTCAGCAATCATATCTGAATCTGGTTTATGATCTACGAAATCAGTAATTTCTGTCATCAGTGAATCAAAGTTTTGCATCAAATCATCAAAGTGAACTAACATAACTCGTTCTTTATCGATGGCTCCAGAATTCCAATCGGTGACAAAACGAACTTGCAATTCGATTAATGCTTTGTACAATCGATTAATGAAATGTGCCCGGCGTTCTTCTGGTAAACTCCAAAAACCAAACCGCTTGTCTAAAACCCCCGTGACTAAACTCAACCCTGAAGGAATAACACTGAGTGGATCTCGAACCATATACAAAATTTTGGCATCTGGGAATGATTCTAAAAAACCAGGGACATTCGTGCTCACTGAAAATAATTTGCCAATATATCGATCAGCTTTAGAAGAGATTAAGGTGCGTGTCCAGATTGATCTAAGCCATTTGTAATCGCGTTTGGACATATCCCGTTTTTTTGGGTCAAACCAATGGAATAAATCCTCCTCAGCCCAAGACATGATAAAGCCATAGAGGAAAAAACCATCAAAAAAACGAAAGAAGATTGAGGCATCGTCAGTCTCAATCGATTGCAAACTGGTTTTATGTGCAACCGTTGAATGGTGTCGAGTGGGACTAATTTTTTCTAAGAATGGTAAAAATGGTTTCACCAGTTTTTGTAAAATTATAGAGGGGTAAAGGAGTTTCCATAATTCACCACCCATTCCAATTTTATTACGAATGAGATAGCGATGTAAAAAAGTTGTGCCAGAACGTGGATTACCAACTATAATAATCGGCTTTTTCAGTTTGTAGGAATTTATTCTAGAAAAGAATATTTGATCTAATAACATCCCTGTAAATACAGCTAATTTTAAAATCGATAAAACAAAAGCAGTAATAATGGGAGAAAACCATGTATTAAAGTTTTTTCCTATAATTTTATATGCAGTTGTAAGTCTTTTGAATATTGATATTTTCATGTTATCCTAATTTAAGTTTTTAGGAGACCTGCCTAAACATTAAAAGTTAACTTATTAAATTTAGAGTTGACTAAGTGTAAAATAAAAGTCAGCGATAATTTCAGTTTGTTACAAGAATAATAATTTTGATTACATATAATTACAAATTACTCTTATGAAAAAATAATGATTATGCTTTAAATAACACATACAATTTTAAAGGAAAAATTATGTTTAAAAGGAAATTATTTATACTATGCTTACTCTTCCCATTAACTGCAGAGGTATTTGAGGGCTATACTTTATTTACTCCTGGTGGACAGAGTGGTAATGCAACAACGTATTTAAAAAGTAATGATTTAAGTGATTTCAATACATGGTCTCATAGTAACAGTCCTGCTAGTATGCCTTATCTAATAGCAGGTGATGAAGCAGGTTGGGAAAATACCTTATTGATTTATCCATATAGAGTAAATAATCCTACCATGGAATCAGGTGGTGTAGGAGGAGGTGTTCAGTGTTTAACATGGGATGGTAATTTAATTTGGAGTCATACAATTTCTAATACAAATTATCAGCATCATCATGATGTTGAGCCACTTCCTAATGGAAATGTATTAATGATAGCTTGGGAGAAAAAAACATCTATTGAAGCTTATGCCGCAGGGCGTCAAACGATTAATAATTCATTGAATCAAATGTGGGCAACTGCAATTTTTGAAATACAAGGAAATAATAATGGAGGAGGAGATGTTGTGTGGGAGTGGCATATTTGGGATCATCTCGTTCAAGATGCAGATTCAGGTGATGATAATTATGGTGTGGTTGCTGACCATCCTGAACTTTTTGACATTAATAATGGAAATGTAGGTTCAGATAATGGCCCTGGTGGTGCAAATGCAGATTGGATGCATTTTAATGCTATAAGCTATAATTCTGAGTTTGACCAGATTGTATTGTCATCCCGATTTCAGGATGAAATTTTTGTAATTGACCATAGTACGACTACTGAAGAAGCCGCAAGCCATAGTGGTGGAAATTCAGGGAAAGGTGGAGACTTCTTGTATCGATGGGGGAATCCACAGAACTATGATAGAGGGAATAACGCAGATCATATTTTGGGTGACCAGCATGGTATAAACTGGATTCCAGAGGGTTACCCTGGAGAAGGAAATTTTATTTTATTCAATAATGGATCAAATGAAGCCGTAGAGTTTATTCCTCCTGTCGATCAAAATGGTAATTATTTTATTGAAGATAATCAACCCTATGGCCCAGATGACACTATTTGGGATTCTCCATCTGTTTCCACACAAATGCAAGGTGGAGCTTTTAGGCAACCTAATGGGAATACATTGGTTACGGATTGTGATAGTGGATTAATTAAAGAATATTCTGATAGTGGGGCAGTAGAATGGAGCTATAGTCACCCTGGCAATAATTCAACTATTGCTAGAGCTCAAAAATATAAATTAGATCATTTTGATAATATTGTAAATGTTTTACCAGGTGATGTTAATAATGATGGTTTAATAAATATTTTAGATGTGGTGAGTACTGTGAATATTGTATTAGGTATGGCTGATTGGGTTGACGCGGCAGATTATAATGATGATGGTGTGATTAATGTGTTGGATATTGTTAGTATAGTGAATGTTATTTTAAATAGTTAAATAGTTTTTATATGAAGTTAATCCTATTCATAGTTCTCTTTGCTTCATCCATGTTGTTTTCTCAAGTTTCAGAAGGCTATACCATTTTCACACCATATGCAGATGGTACAGGTACTTCAACTTATTTACTTGATACAGAAGGTAATACTCATACCTGGAGTCATGAGAGAGCCCCTGCAAGCATGGCTTACTTATTCCCCGACAGTACAATGATATATCCATATAGAGTTGAAAACCCTACCATGGAGGCTGGTGGTGTGGGTGGTGGTATTCAATATTTAGATTGGAATGGTAATATTTTTTGGGACTATCAAATTTCAGATGATATATACCAACATCATCATGATGTTGAACCCTTACCTAATGGAAATGTTTTAGCAATTGTTTGGGAAAAGAAAACATCTTCTCAGGCATTTGAAATGGGCCGGCAAGTTATTGATAATGCACTGAATCAGATGTGGTCAACAGCAATTTTAGAATTAGATTCTCAATCGGGTAATATCGTTTGGGAATGGCATCTTTGGGATCATCTCATTCAAGATATTGGGAACGAATATCCCAATTTTGGAGTTATCGCTGAACACCCTGAATTATTTAATATTAATTGTGGAAATGCTGGGACTAATGCTGGTGGTCCACAAGGTGCAAATGGTGATTGGATGCATATAAATGCAATTGACTATAATGCTGAATTAGATCAAATAGCCATATCTTCCCGTTTGCAAAATGAAATTTTTATCATTGATCATAGCACCACAATTATTGAAGCTGCTGGCCATAATGGTGGTAATTCAGGAAAAGGTGGTGACTTGCTTTACCGTTGGGGTAATCCTGTAAATTATAACCATGGAGATGAGACGGATCAAATTTTAAATGCACAGCATGGACTAAATTGGATTCCTGAAGGTTATCCGGGTGAAGGTAATTTGATATTATTTAATAATTTTCATAGTGAAGGTTCATCTGCTGTATTAGAGATAGCTACGCCGATAAATGAAAATGGTATTTATAATTTAAATGATAATGGAGTTTATGGTCCTGAATCATGGGACTGGGGTTATTTTGGTGATATTATAACCCCAATGCAAGGTGGTGCATTTCGTTTACCCAATGGAAATACACTTATTACGCAAACACATACCGCCCGAATAATTGAAGTGAATATGAGTGGAGAAATCCTCTGGGATTTCTCTTTTGAATCTGGGATAGGATCTCATTGGATTGCTAGAGCACAAAAATATCCTATTGATTATTTCATGGTTTCCTTTATCCCTGGAGATGTAAATAATGATGGAATGATTAATATATTAGATGTGGTAAGTACAGTGAATATTGTTTTAGGCCAAGCAGAGTGGGTAGATGCTGCTGATTACAATAGTGATGGTGTAATTAATGTGCTTGATATTGTAAGCATTGTAAATGTAATTATGGCGAATTAAATAATATGAATTTTAAGAATCTACTAATTGTGTTTTTTATTTCATTTCCTTTCGGTGAAACCTGGGAGGGTTATACTATTTTTACCCCTTCTTATGTTACAGGGATAGGTGCTTCAACTTATTTATTGGATACTCAAGGAGAAACTTTACATACTTGGGAACATGAAAAAGGACCTGCTAGCATGCCATATTTGAGAG
>JABHHG010000159.1 GCA_018671635.1 Fidelibacterota bacterium
CCACTAGACGAACGGGCCTATCAAGGCGAGAAATTTAGCGTTTTTTTAAATCTACAGCAACAATTTTTCACTAATTTATAAGCAACACAGGTGCATTTGCTTTTTGTGCTACATGGATGGGTTTGCTCCCCCAAATATATTTAAAGAATTCATTCTTTTTTGCTTTACCCATAATGATAATATGGTCATTACCAGCTTCAGTTATGATTATATCTACAGGGTTACCACTGATTAGTAGTGATTCACAATTTATCTGAGTTCGCTTTAAATATTTTTGCGCCCATCGATGGGCATTACGATATCCAGATTTAAACAAATTAGTTTTACTCACAGTGAGGATTTTAACCTCTTTTTTGTAATGATTGCCAATTTTCGCACCAAAGACAACAGCTCGCTTTGTAGCCCGTGAATCATCAACACAGAGTTGTATTTTGTAGGTCCGATCTTTATTAAAGTTTTTAACAATGAGAACACTGGTATTAAAAAATTGCACCACTTGATGCGTATTTCGTTTTTTCTTGGGGCAGCCTAAAATAGCTAGATCATACTTGAATTCATCAATATCCTTTGAGGTTTCTTCAATCATTTCTCCTTCACGTAGAATTAATTTTACATCTCTCCCTGATGATTGAGGGAGGCTCAGAGTAATTCGTTTGGTATGATTCACATAATTTTCTGGTTTCAATTCAGTATCAGGATCAATCTCAATGGTATCGAACCCTTTTAATCTTTCATATGCCCAGTTTAGAACTTCAATTCCAGGATGTAAAATATTCCATTCTCCCATAGTAATACGTGCAAGGCTTACTTCCCCTTCAATCATGGCTTTTGATTTTTTGCCCACATGTATAATGGATAAATTTGCAGAAAATGCATTGGCAACCCTAGCCCCGATTTGGAGGATATTTTTTGATTGCTCACTGGTATCTTTAATAATAATTAAAAAATTCATAATCCGTCTCTATTGAATATTAAAAAATTTAACGATAAACGGCCAATAAAAGGCCTGAATGAGTAAAAGGGTTAAAATTGACATAATGCCCATTCGCCATCCTGCCCGTAAAAAGTCACTCACTTTTACCAATCCGGAAGAATAAATAATCATACATGCAGGTGCAGCTACAGCAGAAAAATAGCCAAATGCAGATGAAATGGCAGTGGTCATTCCCATAAATAAGGGATCCCCCCCCATATTGAGTGTGATGGGTCCAATTACTGCAACAGTCCCACTAGAACTCATAATATTTGATAATGTGGTAGTGAGTAAAATATTGATGAAGTAGGGGAGGAAAGTTAAACTGGCAATGGCATCCCCAGAATAGCCAATAATTGAATTTCCAATCCATTGAGCGGCTCCCGTATTTTTCATTTGGATACCCAATGAAATAACACCTGAAAATAAGAGTATAACACCCCAGTTTGTATTTTTACTAATATCTTTCCATTCCACTAATCCAGTGGCCATATATAAAAAGGCGCCTGCTAGGGCAATTATACCCATGCCGAATTCTTCATTGAGTAGAATCCACCCCATAAATACAATTCCAAAAATAATGATGGAGAGTAATTCTTTGCCGGTGATTTTTCCACGGTGTGCCACTTGTATTTTTAATTTCCTGATGGCTGTATCAAGATGAGCATACTCAGGCTTGAACGCCATTTTCAGCATAATGGAAGTGGTAAACATCCCGATGAGTACCATGGGGTATGCCATTAAAATCCATTCTGAATAACTTAGATAGATGGGGTTGGGCAAGTTTTTTAGATACTCAATGAGTATGGCATTACGGGCCCCGCCAGAAGGAGTACCCACACTACCCACCGTTGAACCATAGGCAATTGAAAATAGAATAAGCACTGTAAGATTGGTGATATCTCGATGTCCTTTACTGTTTCGAACCAATGATAATCCCACTGGTAGCATCAATGCCACCACGGTATGCTCTCCGATAAATGAAGAAAGTATTGCTGAGATTAATGCGAATCCGAATACAATATTGGATACTTTATTGCCGGTAAATCTGATGATTCCCAATGCCAGTCGAGTGTCTAAACCCTGATGTACAATGGCCACCGCCATCATAAGAGAACCCATAATAAAGAATACAGAATCATTCATGTATGATTGCGCAACTTCGGCGGCGGGAGCAATATGGAACGACACCTCTAACACCGCAATAAGCAAAGCAGTAGCCGGCAATGGTACTGGTTCAGTGATAATTAATATGATGGCCATAATAGCCAAAATAAGGGTGCGATACCCAGAGATACTGATGGATTCAGGATAGGGAAGCCAATACATAATGGTGCCTAATAAAAATGCAAAAAGCAACCAACGCTTTTGCTGCGCCCAAAATATGAGTGGTCTAATTATATCATTATTCACAGAGTTAAATTTATTGGTAAGTAGGGTTGTAAATCAAGATTCTACTTTTTGAAAGCATCTGCATAGGCTGAATCATTGGCATAAATGCCATCAATGACTTCAATTATATGGGCAACGGAATATTTATTTTCTGTATAGAGATCTGCCCCCTTTTGGAGTTGTATTTGGCATCCTGGGTTTGCTGTAATTATGAGTCCACCTTTTGATTGATTTTGAATATCATCCATTTTAGTTTTGAGGATTTCATTCGACATAGTTGATTTATCCAGGGTATAACTCCCTGCTGCACCACAACATAAATTAGATTGGGGGAAGTCCATCAACTCCACCCCAAATTTTGGCAATATATGTTTTGGTTGTAAATCTATTTTCTGGGCATGAATTAAATGGCATGGTGCATCATAAATGGCTTTTTGAGTGGGAATATTTTCAGGAACGCTCAAATTTATATTGTATAAAAATTCACTTATATCTTTAACTTTTGACGCAAAACCTTCAGGATAATTTTTGAGTTCAGCACCACATCCTGCAGAATTTATAATGATAGTATCCACAAAATCGAATGCCTGAATATTTTGCTTCTGCATATCTAAAATATTTTTGGTTTGACCCACATGATGATGAAGGGCGCCACAACATCCCTGTGATTTAGGGATGTGTACCTCATAACCATTCCATCGTAAAATTCTAATAGTAGCTTCGTGAATATTAGGATACAAATTATCCATAACACAGCCGGTGAAGAATGCCACACTACCAACTTTTTCACCAATGGCTGGGTAAAGTTCAAGGGCTGAATTTTTAAATCCTCGGAAGGGGAGTTGAGGAAATCCTCCAAACTGATGAGATATTTTTGTCAACAAAACATCAATTTTTAATCGTTGTGTGAGTGCACCCAAAAATCCAAATAATTGAAGTAACCATGGGCGGTTTACAATTTTCAGCAAAATTGATGTTTTTATGGAATGACTGGGTTTTAACAATTCAGTTTGGCAATGAGATAATAAATCGCCGTACTCAATACCCGATGGACATACAGTTTCGCAAGTGTAACAACCCAAACAGGTAGATATATGCTCATTAAAGCTATCTTGTGATTTTAATTCACCTTTTAATGCCGCATCCATCATCATGATTCGCCCCCGAGGACTCTCAGCTTCTAACCCAGTTTCCCGGTAGGTGGGGCAAGTAGGGAGACAGAGTCCACAATGGATGCAGTCATTTAATATGGATTCTAAATTTTGTTTATTCATCATTTATCTTCAATATATGATTATTAAAAATGCGACGAATATTTTCACTTAATTGTGGATGTTTACTTTTCTCAGCCATGGGGATTCCATCTACAAGTTTCATGTATTTGCCCCCAAATATTTGGACTTTAATACTTAAGGTGGTATTATCTACATTTGTATCTAATACACCCAATCCCTTATAGTGATAATATAACCCCGCCTCTTTTTTTATGTCTTTAATGAAATCTTCAACTTGTGATAATTTGAGCACAATACGAGACCCATTTAATATTTCGGATGGCTCATGATCTACCTGAAATTGATTGGGCAATACTTTGAATATGACCTGTTTTACTAATCCCAGTTTACTGTGTGCCCCTATAAATAACTTTGTCATATCATATCCAGCTACATTTTTCATTACTTGTGAGCCAAATTTAACATCATCACCATTTACATGAGCTGTAAGTCCCAATATCCAATTTTTTAAAACACCATGTTCGATTGCATGAGGCCCCAATAAATTATAGTCTATAACTTCTTTTATAGTAATCTCATTTGTGAATGGACCAACCGGTAGAAACTGATCTGATTTTTTTAACTCATCTTGAAGTTGTCTCAATGTCATTTTAGCATCTACTGATACAGTAAGGTTTTCAGGTTGGTGATTAATGTACATAATTTCTAACCTCTCCACATCCGGCATGGGTTGGCAGTATTTTATTGGGATTACATAGAGAGTGGAGATCAAACACCTCTCGAAGCTCCATCATCAAATTCAGTTGAGTGGATGTAAACATAGTATCCATTAGATTCACTTTTTCTGTGCCAATTCCATGCTCGCCTGTTAGAGAACCCCCATATTCTAAGCAACATTTTAAAATATCCGTTGAGCAAGAAAACGCTCGGTCTTTATGGCCAGATATTTTTGGATCATATAAAATAATGGGGTGGATATTACCATCACCGGCATGACAAAGATTAGCTACCTTTAGTTTATGGTCTTTTCCAATACGATAGATATCCTCTAAAATATTTGTAAGTTGGTGACGAGGAACTACACCATCATTGGTATAAAATGCAGGAGCCAAAAACCCCATAGCACCAATGGCCAGTTTACGACCTCTCCATAATTGTTGGCGATGAACCTCATCTTTCGCCTCCTCTATAGAGTGGCGGGTAAACTGAGCCGTGATAGTTTTTAATTGTTTGGTTTCCCACTGAGTGCTTGATGCGTCTCCATCTAATTCAACTAAAAGTATTGCTGCTGCATGAATAGGAAAGCCTACCTTTAACTTACCTTCAACAGCTTGGATGCACAAATTATCAATCATCTCTAATGCCGAAGGAATAACGCCACCTTTAATAATAGCGGAGACACAATCGGTAGCATGCGAGACGGAATCAAAGGTTAGGAGAAATGTGCGGGTTGTTTGGGGATTGGCTACCAAGTTCACTATAATTTCAGTTACAATACCAAGTGTACCTTCAGAGCCAGTAATGAATCCCACTAAATCAAGATCAGTACCATAGCGATGTTTGCTACCAAATTTTTCTATATTACCATTGGGCATAACCATGGTAAATCCCAATATATGGTTAGTTGTTACTCCATATTTGAGGGTATGTGGTCCACCTGAGTTTTCTGCTAGATTACCACCAATAGTACTGGCTGTTTGACTAGAGGGGTCGGGTGCAAAATGAAGTCCATCTGCCATTGTTTCTAGAGATAAATGAGCATTAATGACGCCGGGTTGAATAATAGCCAGCCGATTAGATATATCTATCTCTAAAATTTGATTCAACCGGCTTAGTTGAATAATGACACCCCCATTTGAGGTAGCCCCACCACTTAATCCAGTACCAGAACCACGCGCCACAAAAGGTGTATTATATTTAACACAACACTTTACAATGGCACTCACCGCTTCTGTACTATTGGGAATTACCACACATCCCGGCTGAGATGATTGGAGGCGTAAACCATCACATGAATATAAATTTAGAATATCTATATCAGTAATTATATTTTTTTTGCCTACAATTTGTTGGAGTGCATCAATAGTAGAAAGATTAAGCATATATAAAATTTCGGACTTATTAGACCTTTATCACGAATGAAATGTTTATATATTTTATAATTCTTATATTTTCCTCATGAATAGAATCTTATTTTTTCTACTTATCCTTACACTTGGTTACGCTGAGACTATTTTAATCCCAGAAGATTATGCTACCATCCAAGAAGGTATTGATGCATCTGTCGATGGCGATACTGTCCTTGTTGCTGATGGTATTGTAGATATATTAGATATAGTTCAGATTGTTAATTATATATTGCCGTAAAAAAGAGCCGCATTTCTACGGCTCTAATTATTAGTTTCATGCACACACTTTAGGTTTTACAGTATATGACAATTGATCAAATAACTATATTAAGTATTATTTTTTTAACATTCCTTTTATTCATATGGGGAAAATTCCGCTATGATATTGTTGCTTTGATAGCGCTTTTCATGCTTTTTTTAGCAGACACTTTTTTGGGTGGTGATACTTCAAATTTAATAGTAGACTCTTCAAACTTATTTATTGGATTTGGTCATCCTGCAGTAATAACAGTAGCCGCGGTCTTAATTATAAGCAGAGCTTTACGTAACGCTGGGGTTGTTGAGGTTATATCCCGTAAAATAATGCCGCTCTCTAAATATCAAATGATGCATATATCGAGCTTGAGTACAATAGCAGCAGTCTTTTCTGCAATTATGAACAATGTTGGAGCTTTAGCGTTGATGCTACCAGTTGCATTAAAAACATCTATTAAACAGAAGCGTTCACCCAGTATCATATTAATGCCTCTTGCCTTTGCAAGTATTTTAGGTGGCATGATTACGATGATAGGGACCCCACCTAATATTATAATTGCAACTTTACGTAAAACTATTTTCATGGATTTAAAACAGGTAGCAATTGAAGATAGTACCTCAAAAGAAGCTCAATATTTTTTATCACAGAATATAGATCCCCATCAATTTATCCCTGAGGCATTTGGGATGTTAGATTTTAGCCCAGTAGGGGGGGTAATTGCATTTATAGGAGTCCTATTTATTGCATTAGTGGGGTGGAGATTGATTCCGAAAGAATCATATAAAAAAGCTGGAACAGAATCATTATTTTCTATTGATGAATATTTAACAGAAATACGTATTCCTAATGATTGCAAATTAATTGGGGAGAAAATATCTAACATTAAAAATTTTACAGATAATAGACTCTTGATTATTAGTGTAATTGGTAAGGATGAAAAAATTTCAAAACCCATTCAAAATCACTGTATAGTTGAAGGTGATAGATTCCAAATCCAAGCAGATCCAGTAGAGTTAAAGCTTATGATGGATGAATATAATATTCGATTAATTAAAAAAATGAGAGAGCGAATTGATAGGCTAAAAGATGAAGATACAAATTATAGAGAAGTATTAATCTCTCCGGATTCACCTTTAATTAATCGAAATAGAACCTATTTAAGGAGACGCTCATCTAATTCACTTACACTCATGGCTGTGGCCAGACAAGGTAAACGTATCCATAAACGTTTAGGTGAGATAGTATTTCGGGTTGGAGATGTTCTACTTATTCAGGGCAATGTAGATTACCTTGATGATAATATAAGTTCCCTTCGCCTTTTACCTTTAGTTCACAGAGATGTAGAAGTGGGAGAATTCTCTCGTGTTGGAATTTCATTACTTATTTTTGGAAGCGCTATCGGCTTAAGCATGTTTGGTATTTTACCTACAACCGTCTCATTTATTGGGGCTATTTTAGTATATCTTTTTATTGGTATTCTTCCAATTAGAGAATTATATACACATATAGATTGGCCAATAATTGTTTTATTAGGAGCAATGCTACCGGTTAGTGATGCTTTGCAAACGACTGGTAGTACTCAATTAATAGCAGAGTTTATGGTTTCAATGACTGTAGGGCTTCCAAATTGGTCTATTTTAGTTTTTATTATGGTTTTAACTATGTGCCTTTCAGATATCATAAATAATGCCGCTACGGCATTAATAATGGCCCCAATTTGTGTTGGCATTGCTATTTCAATGAATGTTAGTGCTGATCCTTTCTTGATGGCCGTTGCAGTAGGTGCGTCATGTGCTTTTCTAACACCAATCGGTCACCAATGTAATGCCTTGATTCTTGGTCCTGGTGGCTATAAATTTTCAGATTATTGGAGGATGGGATTACCTTTAGAAATTTTAATTGTCATTATAGGTACTCCATTGATAATATTCTTTTGGCCTTTTTAAACCTATTATGATCAAATTAATTCAATTTAGATATTTATTATTATTATTTATATTTTCATGTGTAGAACACAAATACCATATTGTGGTGTCACCAGATGGAGGTTATTCATTTGAATACAAAGGTCATGGAGATCGTCAAGACTTGACCGATGCAGATGTTCCATTGCCTGAGGGTTTAGGGTGGTTAATACATTCAACTTTAAGTGAAGATGCTGAGTCCTATGATTATACGGCTCTAAAAATATTGGATGTAAATGAACCCTTACCGGCATCTTTTTATATTGGGGATAGTATATATTTGCCCTCTCTCCTTTCACATCCTATAGAAGTTAAGTATTCAAATTGGTTTCTAAAAGAGACATATACATTAGATGGACGATTTAAGAGTCGAGAGGTTAGTAATAAATATCCCATGGTAGAATCAATGATTATAGATTCTGAAAATCCAACAGACGGTTGGGCCTCCCAGGTATTTGATTATTTATTTACAGAAACATTGGGCCGGACCCCACTTGAGTTTAATCAGCAGGGGATGGTAGCTATAGAATTAAATCGTTGGCTACATGAAGATATCGCAACTCTACCAGATTCAGTTATCATTGATAATTTTGATGAGCTTAAGGATAGAGGTCTTGATATAATAATGCAACCGGTACCACCCATCCACTATGAGCTCATGGATTCATTATTTAAGCAGCTAGAGGATGAGGTGCGTATTACCATTGATTTAATGGATGATGACTTTGAGTTTTCAATTACCTTGCCTGGCGAATTGGTAAGTACTAATGCTGATACAACTAGAGGTGATACCTTGTTTTGGTATTATTCAGTTAAAGATTTTTTAAGTGACGATTTTATACTTTCAGCTAAAAGTGAACAAAGCTATCCTAGCCGAATAAAGGGAATGGTTCTATTATTATTAGCCCTGTTATTGGGCCTATTTATTTGGCGTCGTAATAGTTAATTAGTCTTTTTTAAATTCATCAACAGTTAATGTCTTCATAGAAAAGGCGTGAATATCATTTGTCATCATCTCTCCCAATGCGTCATAGACTAGTCGATGACGTTGAATCAAAGACTTACCTTCAAATGAATCTGAAATAATAAAGGCGTTATAATGGCCCCCACCAGAATTTTGTTTATGACCAGCATGCTTGGCTGAATCATCAATAATTTCAATATGATGGATGTTTAATTGTGACCGTATTGCAGTTTCAATTTTACTTGTCATTAAATACTTCCTTTAGATAATATCCAGATAATCCAGTCAATGCTCCCAATAATGCAGCGATAATTCCGCTACTTAGAATAAGTAGAAAAGGATAGGGTAGTCCCATCATCTGGCTCACTCGACTAAATAGAATATTACCACCATTTAAATAAGAATAAATGAGTAATGGTACCCAGGATAGCACTGATGCCCTGGCTGAGATTGTAATTGAATCTTTTAAATTATTACAAATCCATGCACTACTTAATCCCAAAAGGGTGAAACCCCACCAAGGTAAAATCAAGCTTACAACTATCATGGCTAATGCTAATGGAATGATTTTACGAATCATTTGCATAGTAAATGATTCCCTTCAATTTCACTGGGAGTGTTACCAAAGGGAAGTTCATAGAATTTTTCATCCACCCAATCATTTACATAGTCATCATAATGAACACTACCTGGATAGCCAGACTGACCACCTGGATAAATACCAAATGGCTGCAGATCATCATCCATTTCTATTACCAATCGCCATGATGGACCCTCATATAATCGAGTAGCATTTATAATATCTACACCGCCAGATGTTTGCAGATCAATACGACCCATACCTGGTATCTTAGCAATATGAAGGATATCAGTACCTTGAAAGTTTTGCCATTCTCTTTGGGTTAAATCTAATTTTTTTAATTCAGCAACCGTTTGATTGAAAGCGGTATGACAAATTTCTACTAAGGTCTCTTTTTTAGATGTGTGCTTATTATCAAACCATTTTGATGCAGGTTGAAACCGAATCATTTCATCTAACTGATTGAAGTAGGGCCATAAATATTGATTATCTCCCTGTCCAAATTCATCTGCCCAGGTCTCATATTCTAAATGTTTTCGCCATGTATCAAAAAAACTAGCCTCAATTGATAGTTTAGAATTTTGATAATCCCACGCTTTCATGGTGCTAAGCCATTGGTTTGCATCATCACTTAATTGTTCTGAGCGAAGAATATTTAATAATACAGGAAGTACATTTTGTGCTTTTCCATTAGTATTATCAAATTGTAGTGCCTTCATATCATCCACATCAGCAGATTTTAGTTTATCTAATTCTTTATTGATTTGAGATGCCCTATATGACATCCAGAAAAATGATGAGAGAAAATAAGGGTAGTCTTCATCAGTTATATGCTGATTGGCAGAACTTACATAGCCACGTTTTGGATTCAAAATATGAGGTTTTTGTGCATGAGGAATAGTGGCTTGCCAATCGTATATAGGATCATTCCCATCCATTATAAGCATTCCTTGACCATCCCATTTTGCAGGTTGATTCCCTGAGTGCCAAATAGCAATATTACCATTTATATCTGCATATACAAAGTTCTGCCCAGGGCAGGAGTATGTTTCTAAAGCATCTACAAATTCAATATAATTATCAGCATGATTAACCTTGTAGAGTGCCCGCATTTCATTAGAGGCATCATGAGCCAACCATCGTAATGCACGTCCTTCTGCCGTTTGGCGAACCCCATGTCGAATTTGAGATTTACCTAACGCGGGAGTTTGATTTAAATGATCCCATACTACGGGTCCATGATGAGTATATGTTATGGTATCATAGAATGTAGGTTGCCCTTTAATTTTAATTTCCTCAACTTCTTTTCTGGTGGGCTCCCATTTATTTTTGTATCTATATTCAGATTGGGTACTATCTTTGAAGGTGATGTCATACCAGTCCATTACATCGTCATACCCATTTGTGGCACCCCATGAAATATTATCATTGAATCCTAAAATAATACCTGGAGCACCAGGAATAGTTACACCCATTACATTCAGGTTTGGGGTATTAAGGTGCATCATATACCAAATAGAAGGCAAGTTCAAACCTAGGTGTGGGTCATTAGATAATATAGGATTACCTGATTTACTTCGTTTTCCGCTAATGGCCCAATTATTACTACCTATAGCTTCAGGTGGTTGAGGTAAGAATTGTGTTGCATCCGCTGTTGATTCATAAAGGTTTCTAGGAGACTTTAATTGAATGGGATCAAAATTAAAGGGTGTATTCCTAGGTATGATAGGATCATATTCCTTAGGAAAAATAGGGAATAGTTCTTCAAGTGCATCCATACCAAAGTCATTCACTATTCGTGTATAGGCTAAATCTGTACTTCTTCCAGTGAGCATCCATGCCATAGATTTTAAAAGAATACAGGTTTTAAGGGGTGTCCATAACTCTGGGGAATAGTCTAACACTTTATATTCTAAGGGATATTTTGAAGGGGAAAGCGAATTTATATAGGCATTTATACCTTTTGTGAATGCTAATAAATTTGGATAAAATTCGTCATCTTCGCTAAGTGTTTTTAGTGTATTTTTTGCACCATAAACCATACCAATTCGTCGTTGGAACTGGTCATACCCTTTTGCTTTCTCTCCCACAATTTCGCTGAGTCGTCCGCTAGCAGCATGTGTTTGGAACTCCATTTGCCAGAGTCGATCAAAAGCCATGACATAGCCCTGTACAAAATATAAATCATGTTCATTTTTTGCAAAAATATGTGGAATTCGCAGGGTATCCCATACCACCTCAACAGGTTCAGAGAGGGAATCAAAATGTAGTTCACCAGCAGGTAATTTATCGCTATGAATTAAAGAAGTATATCCAGTGTAGGGGCTTAAGAATTTTCCTAATGGAGGAATACTCCCAATAGGTTTATTAAGTACAAAAATAATTGATATTAAAGTAGTAAGGCAAATGCCTGCTTTAATTAATGGTTGCATTTAAATATTGGGTTGTTTTCTTATTGAACCCATATTTTCTTCCATTTGAGATATATTGATTGCATATCGGATAAGATCATTATCTGAAATAATTCCCTTTTGAAATAATCCCATAAGAGAATCATCCATTAGGACCATCCCATCCTTGCTACCACTTTTAATATAATTATCTAGTTGATGTACATTATTCTCACGAATGAGTGCGCGAATAGCTTGGGTGGCCACCATTACTTCACAAGCTAGTACTCGTCCGCCATCATTAGTAGGTACTAATTGTTGTGCCACAACTGCCAATAATGACATGGACATATTCATTCGAATGACTTCCTGCTTCTCAGGTGGAAATGCATCTACCATTCGAGTGATTGCACCTGCCGCTGTATTTGTGTGCATAGTGGCCAAAACAAGATGTCCAGTTTCTGCAATACTCAATGCGGCCCCCATTGATTCAGGATCCCGTAATTCTCCCACTACCACAACATCTGGATCTTGGCGTAATGCACTCTTTAGACCAGATGCAAATGAATCTGTATCTACTCCTACTTCACGTTGGTTTACTTGTGCTTTACTATGTGGGAATAAGTATTCTATTGGATCTTCAATGGTAAGTACATGGCCCTCTAATTCTTGAGTAATTTTATGCACTATTGCTGCCATGGTCGTAGATTTACCGCTCCCTGTTGCACCTGTAATAAGAATAAGTCCCTTACGGCGTTTAGATAATTCAACTACCGAATCTGGAAGTCCTAATTTATCTAGCCCCGGAGGATCAATAGGCAAGCGCCTATATGCAGCTGCAATATTACCTCGTTGACTAAATACATTCACTCGGAATCGGCTTAATCCAGGAATACCAATTGAGTAGTCGATTTCTTCACCATTATTAAATCGCTTTAATTGCTCAGCGTTCATTTTGGATTCAACCATTGATTTTACTACATCTGGCAATAATTTTTGATCACCCATAGGTAACAATGCTCCATCCTTTCTAACACGAGGAGGAGTTCCAACAGTAATATGTAAGTCACTACCATCAAGTTCTACAATTTTTTTCAATAAGTCTTCTAATATCATACTAATCCCGATTTATTATTTTATAGCAATTTTTTGTTTAGAGTTCGCCCAGAAATATGCCCCAATTCCAAATAGAAATTCAAACAAAATAAATAGACCTAGGTTAATAGCAATTCCACTGGCAAACCCGTAACTGTGGAGTCCTACACTAAGCAAGTTGACCCCAAACCATGCCAATGCTACAATGATATTATTTAAGACCATACCCAATGCAAACCCTGGCCCTTTCACCATTCCTGAAAGTCTCATGTGAATCATCATTAAATGCCACATGCAAATGAGCATGGCTCCATTTTCTTTTGGATCCCATCCCCAGAACCTTCCCCAAGATTGGTCTGCCCAGATACCACCTAATATAGTCCCAAATAAAGAGAAGAAAAGAGCCATAAGCGTAATGCCAAATGTATTATTATAAATTTCTTTTAGGCTACTCGTTCGCTCTGGATATAGTATGGCCATACCCAAATAAATATGTCCCATAAATCCAGCCATGAGAGATGTGCCATATCCAATGGTAATGGTAGTTACATGGGTGGCCAACCAGAAGTTTGAGTTTAGCACAGCCACCAACATGCCCATAGTATCACCATCTACAGAATACTTGAATCCAATATAATGGAAGATTGCTCCTGATATCGATCCAATGAAAATGCCTAAACCATCTTTGCGAATATATTCTAAAATAATGGCACAAAGGTTGGCAATGAATGATACAAAAATAATGGACTCGTAAAGGGTCGTAACAGGTGGACGTTGCATAATATACATCCGTAAGCACAGACCGCCGCCATGGAGTAAGAATCCTATAATAAGTGAAAAATAAGCAATTTTTTTCAGGAGTATTGGGGCAGTAACCCAGCTAAATCCCAATAGTAAGAAGGCCAAAATATAAAAAGCTAAACTTATATAGAACATATTGGCTTCATTATACCAGGTTTCTAGTTTTAGCCTATGGGAATCTATTAATATGCTGTAGTTAGTATTCAGCTCATTGTAATAATTTGACATGGCCATATCCATACCCAAGGTATCATTTTGCAATTTTTTATTCAGATATTCCAAAAAATTGAAAAGTAAATTCCTTTGATTTTCAGATAGGGCTTGTTCACTTTCCACCTCCCATGGTGAAATCCATGAGTCCTCAGGGTTATCTGATATAGGTGGAATAATTTTGAGATGCCACCACATATTTGCAAATTTTTGAAAATTTGCATGAAGTTCTTTGAGTTGACTTTCAATGATAGATAACTCATCTACAGGTTTTGCATGTATTTGGATGAGTAATTCTCTTTGGCTTTCTAATCCGTCCAATATTTCATGATAGGAATATGTGTGAATATTATCCCATTCTAATCCTAAACTTTGGACCACTTCTGGATTTCGTAACTTGAATACTTTTTGCTTAAACCCGATATGAGGATCGGCAAGGAGATCAATCAGCCAATCAATGGCAGGGACATCTTCTGATTTCAATGATCGTTTTCCATAGATAGAAAGTAATTGATTGCGTGCAAAAGTATCTAATGGTTTGATTCTACCACCATCTTGAACGGGTATATCTCGGTAATCAAAATCACGGGAAAAAAGTGAAAATGTTGAAAGGAAGACTGATAATAGTAAGACTACTTTTTTCATGCTCTTTTCTTCCCTTTTGATGACAGCAGTTTTGGGAGCTGTAAGAGCAGATGAATGAGTAATCCAAAGCTCATAATAAGGCTGGAAATATAGGGAAATAGTCGGCCATAATTTTTTACTACTGCCAGTATGGATGTTTCTCCACTATCACTCTGACTAAACGATGCCTGGAAAAATGTATACTCTTTATGGCGTAAGGGTTCATTCATTTTAATCATAACTCGACGAGGAATATCATTTTCGATAAGATTTACTTCAGAACTAAAACTTTTTGGGATGGTAGTCCCTGGGTGAAGCACCCGTTTAAAGTCTAATAATTCGATGGCAAAAGGAAGATAAATTCGTTCACGCCGTAATACAAGTGTGTAAGATTCATCATTCACTTGTAGCGTTTGGGGAATTGATTGACCTAAAAATAGACTATAGATTCCATCCGCATCAGTGTTTGTATCTGAAATTTTAAAAAGAATTCCAGCCCGATTCATTTCGGCTTCTTTTTCATTTTCCTTTGGTAAAAGTAGAAAGTTTTTTGCCAACCCATGATAAAAATCACCCTTGGATTGTGTGCGACGTTCCGCTTCAGCATTTGAATGAAACTGTATAATTTCAATAGTGAAAGGTAAATCAGTAGGGTTTAGAATGTTTCTATTTTTGAGTATTTTTTCGGGAAGCGAAGTAATATCATTATAATCAGGTTGAGTGGTATTTATAAAAGCTAGCTCTGACTGCTGTGAGTTTACAATAAAGTTTGATTCTCCTCCTTCATCTAAAACCATATTCCCCTCAAAACTAAACCATGCAGTGATACCGCCACCTATGAGAAGTAATAATGCTCCCATATGAACAATAATGATGCCCACTTTTTTCATTTGCCATAAGGTATGCCGAAAAAGAAGTGATATCATATTTAGAAACATTACCAACATGGTAAGTCGTCCACCGGGGACTGGAATGGGGCCAAACCATGCCAACCAATTTGAAAAATATTGTTGTTGGGCATAGTATAATCCCATATCTCTTTGTGCAATAGTTCCCACAAAAACTAAAATCATCATCCACATAATGGTAAATACAAATATTTTAGGATTTCCCAATTTTCTAATTATAGATCTCATTGAGTCGCCCCTGAGGTAAAGGACTTACAAAAGTCCAAAAATTGAGATTCTAATTGAGAAATTCCATGAGTAGTGGCACTTAGTTTTACAAAAATAGTATGGGTCTCAATTTGAAAGATTGATGCAAGAAAAGCGGTTTCATTTTCCTCAGGATTGATAATGGTAAACCATTGGAAGGTTCCCAGTTGGCTTTCTTCATTTTTAACATATTGTTGGATTTCAATTTCAGAATGAGGCTTTAGGTTGAGTTGACCTCTCCACCGATTTATGTTTGGGGCCAGTCCACCGGCAGCTCCACCTAATTTTATAACGGATACATCTCCAATCCCATCAGCAAAAGGTACATCAAAACTGCCTATTCGCATAGAGGATCCTTTAGTTGAAACCCAATGGGTGGGGGTATTCCAATTTATTGAAGATGGTGCGGAGGGTTGTGATATAACAGTAGGATTTATAGCTTCTTTTTGAACACGATAATAACGTACATGACGATTATTATCACATGAGGTGCATATAAAAAATAGTAATAAAGGTAAAAGTATAAATCGTTGATTCACTGCTTAATTCCGTGGATTATTATACGGATAATTTACGGTGATTCATTCAGGGTTGTAAACGCTAAAAGGAAATATTATTCGTATGAATCCCAGTGAATATCACGGGTAATATATTGAACTTTTTTATCAGATGGACTTTTGATTTCCAAAAAGAATTCTGCCGTTTCGCCTGGGCGCAGTGCAGTGTCTGTAATAACTCCAGATTGGTAAACTACTTGTGAGCCCTCAACAAATGTAGAATCTGAAGAAATTAAATCTGTTTCACCTCCCCAAAGTTGGTAAATAATTCTCACGAAGTCCGCTCGATGGAGACCTGTATTTGTAACTGTCCCAGAATATAATCTACTTTCTGCCATAATTTTTTCATCGGCATCCCCATCAAAATCAATTTTTGCGGAGGCAGGTGCAATTTCTTTAATGGCTTCAACATTTCCTTTATCAATGGTTAATTGCCCAATTTGGGTTTGAACAATGAGTTGATCCATGTTTTCTTGGATAATAGTACCTTGAATTAATGTACCATTGGTTAAATTGATTTCATGATTCAGTTGAGGCACTTTTATCATTTTTAATACTTCAGTATTAAAACTTGGTGTGGATACTCGTGTTTCATATTCTATCACTCTGGCATGTAAGTCATTTAACTGAGCTTGAATATCTTCAACCGTTTCTTTTAATGGATAAAAAGGTTCTGCAGTCTCAAGAAAAGAAGATGGTTTTTCTCCATTCTCACTGGATTCAATGGCTTCATCAACATCAGGGGAAATATTTTTATCTTTCTTTGAACATCCTGTTAATAAGAGAATGATGAATAAGAAATTAATATATTTAGAAATGCTCATTCTTCATCTCCATTAATATCTTTTTGCATGGCTTCATAGGCAGCATTTCGTAGTTTTCCACGATATTTTTCATACTGCCCCAATTCTTTTATCATCGAAACAATTTCGCTATAGTAAATATAATTTGATGAATGATAGAGAATTGCAATCACATCATCAACCACTGACGGATCGTCAAATCCTGCCAATGCACGAATAGCTTTAATCCGCAATGTTTTTGGAAATCCATCCGTTACTGCAATATCCATAAAGACAGGTTTAATCGCTGGGTTTTTATATTCACTTAAACTTTTGATGAGGGTATTCATGAGGGCATAATATTCATGTTTCCCCGTTTGATATGCTTCAAGAAGCGCAAATACCATTCGATCATCTTTTTGTTCACCTAATACATTTAAAGCATATTCATTCACTTTATCACGATGTGTGGGATCACCCAACATCTCTATAAAAAAGTCAACCAATTCAGGCGATTCTTTCCGTGCTAATATTTCAACGGCACGGTTTCGGATATGAACATCCATTTCAATATTATTTGCGATATCCATAAGGATTGGAATTACTCTATCATCATTCATTCCACCAAGGGTGAGTGTCATTAGCTTATTCATTCGTGCATGGTTTGAGCGACTTACTTCATACAGTTCTAAGAGTGTGAAAATTTCATCTTCAGAGCCATTTTCACCGATGGCATTTACGATGGCTTCACGAATTTCCATCACCTTCATTTCTGTATTTTTTAATCCAATTACTAAGGAGTCAGCAGAATCTTCTACGCCGAATTTAGTTAATATATTGATGGATTGATGCATGAGTTCCATTTCAAGAAGGCTAGCATTTTTCACTGAACTTTGAATTGCACTTATTGTCATTGGGTGGCGACTCTCTGCCAACGTACGCAATGCTTCAATTCTTACTTCTAAAGTTTGGTTAGGATCTTGATAGATGTCAATGAGGATTTGTAGCGATTTTCGCTTACCCTTTAAGTACATCAAGCGATGTTTTTCCACATCCTCAAGAGAATATGGAGTTTGGCGAATGGCACAACCTGTTAAAAGGATGCCTGCCAACAATATGATAAATAGTTGTTTTATTGTGAATCTCATTAAAAATATAGTGGAAAATTAGTTGTGAATTTCATTTACTTTACTGTCCTAAATCAAGAGAATTCTGTAATTAATTCCATTTATTCTGTTGCCACCCATTCTCATCTACAGTGGTAACAGTAAAATGTTTGAGCCAATCCCCCATAAAAATAAGTGATTTCTCCTCATAAGTTTCAATTTCAGTTTGATGATAGTGGCCAATTAAAACCACGTCGTAGCCTTCATTCCATTTTTTATTGGCAAATTCTCGCATCTCATTTCGAATGCTAACTGATTTTTCATCATGATGGTGATAATGGCTACTGGTATTGGATACTTTTCGCGCCAAAGCACATCCCCAATCAGGATGAAATAATCTAAATAAAAAAATGGCAATTTTACTTCTAATCACTCGTTTCATGAAGCGATAGCCCACATCATTTTTTAGAAGCCCATCGCCGTGGGTTACTAGTATTTTTTGACCATTTACATCGAATTCTAAGTCACCATCATGAACAATGGCACCAAATTTTTGGCTGAAACTTCCAAAATCCCAGTAGTCATGATTCCCTAAAATATAATGGATTTTTATTCCTGATTTATAAAGTTGTTCTAATCGGAATAGAATATCATTAAATCCTTTTGGGACTACATATTTATAGTCAAACCAAAAATCAAAAAAATCACCGCCAATAATAAGTGTTCCTTTAGCGGATTCAATTTTATCAAAAAGCGAAAATAATTTTTCTCGACGAATCAGTTCAGCATCTGACTTTTCCATTGAAAAGTGATTGTCAGATATAAAATAAATGGGGAGCTCTAACACGCTGTAAAATTAGAGAGTTGTAACCTTGAAATCATAGTTGAAAATCTTTCTTTTATAAACGGGGAACAATTCATAGCTTACACACCTCTCAAAAGCGATGAATACGATTACAAAATTATTTATGTATAGTTTGCTCTTTTTAACAGGAGCCTTTGCACAATTTGGTCAAAATATTGTTCAATATGAAGACTTTGATTGGAGTTACATCCAATCTCGCCATTTTGATATATACTATGATGTGGATGGTCGTACCCATGCTGATTTTGTAGCAAAGGAGGCAGAATTAGCCTATAATCATATATCCACACATCTTAATTGGAAGTTGAAACATCGTGTTTCAATTATCATTTATAATTCTCATAATGATTTTCAACAGACAAATGTAATTGGCGTTTATATGCGTGAAGGTATTGGTGGCGTTACTGAACTTTATAAAAATAGAGTAGTCATTCCCTTTGATGGCTCAAATATAGAATTTAAACATGTAATTCATCATGAATTAGTCCATGCATTTATCAATGATTATATTTATGGTGGAAGTCTCAAAAATATGATTCAGAGCTCGATTCGGGTGGGAATTCCAGGATGGATGAATGAGGGATTGGCTGAATACTTGGCCAGCGATTGGGATGCAAAATCTGACATGTGGGTTAGAGATTTAGCCATAAATGGCGGAGATCTTCCCATAATTAGAATGTTGAATGGTTATTGGGCATACAGAGGGGGTCAGTCTGTATGGAAATTTATTACCTCCAAATGGGGCAATGAATCCATTGCTGAAATCTTTTATCAAATTAAATCTAAGAATAGTGTAGAAAAGGGTTTGAGTGAGGCACTTGGGGTAGATTTTAAGGAGTTAAATAAGCAGTGGCACGCCTATTTAAAACGAGAGTATTGGCCTGATATAACCAAACGGGAAAACCTTCCCGATATTGCACGCCAGTTAACCGACCATGAAAAGTGGGGAAATACATATAATGTTGCCCCCGCCATTTCACCAGATGGTAGTCGTATTGCAATCCTTTCAAATAAATCTGGGTCGATGGCATTATATATGCTTTCTGCCTCAGATGGTAAAGTTATTCGAAAAATAGTTCAGGGTGAACGTAGTGCTGAAATAGAAGAATTACATCTTTTAAAACCTGGGATAACATGGTCACCTGATAGTAAGCAGTTGGCTTTTTCAGCCAAGTCCGGTCATTCAGATGCACTATTTATTTTGGATGCTACCACTTATATATTTGAAAAATATCGATTTACAATGGAAGGTATTTTTAGGCCATCATGGTCTCCAAAGGGAGATAAAATTGCCTTTGTGGGAAATGATGGTTCCCGAGGGGACTTATATTTGTTTGATGTGGAAACTCATGAGATTGAAAATCTCACAAATGATTGGTACTCAGAAGACCATGTTTCCTGGGCCCCTGAAGGTGACAGTATATATTTCATCTCGGATCGAGGTGATGATTTAAGTATTGGTCAAATTGAAATCCCCTATAATTATAATGTGGATCAATCAGATATTTATACACTCAATTTAACATCATCTGTCATGAGTCAATTGACATCTACTCTGTGGAATGAAACGTATCCTACAATTTCGGGTGATGGTAATTATTTAGCATATATTTCTGATGAGAGTGGAGTCTCAAATATTATGATAATGGTTGATGAGGTTTCAACTCCAATCACGAATGTTGCCACCGGTATTACGCAATTATCGTGGAATGGAGATGACACTCAGCTCATTTTCACAGGATTCCATTCAAGTGGATATGATATTTTCACATTGGCGAATCCCAAAGAAAAACGAGATGAAAGTATATCCATTCCGCTTGCAGCATGGCGAGAATCGGATGATGCTCATGGATTGTTACGACGAAGTGAAGCGGGTGGGAGAAACCGTATAAATGATGATGAGTACATGAACTATGTTTTTTCAGGTGTGGATGATAGTGATAATGTTACTGATTCTACCTCAGTTGAATTGGAGGATCATCTTACTCAAGATGAGCGTGGTCGTTATAAACCAAATACATACAGAACACGATTTACATTAGACAATGCTCAGGCAGTTTATTCCATTGATTCTCGGTTTGGTTCGCAGGGTATGGCATATTTTGTATTCTCAGACATACTGGGAGATCATCAAATTTATATGTCATCTGAAATGGAAGTTAGCCTAAAA